>JALYXE010000557.1 GCA_030947265.1 Acidobacteriota bacterium | reverse complement strand
ACTTACCGTTGAGCACAGTGAAAAGCCGGCTTTATACGGCGCTGAAGCAGTTGGAAATGCGGCTCCAGAAATTTGGTAACCAATTAGGCTGAGGTAGGTGAAGAATGAAAGAAGAAGTGAATGCGCTGAATTGTGGACGCGAGAACGATCTCGTCGCTTTTCTCTATGGCGAGTTAAACGATGTCGAGTCGCAAACCTTTGAGCGTCACCTGCAGGAGTGTCCTGCGTGTAGCGCTGAGTTGCCCGCATTTGGTCTCATTCATGAGTCCGTTGTCGCCTGGCGCAATGAATCACTAGGTGGCGGTCTTACAAGAGTGGCTCAGGAAAAACCCTCAGCTTTGCGTGCCTTGCGAGAATTTTTCAATCTTTCACCACTTTGGATGAAAGGTGCAGTAGCCTTCGCATCACTTTTGTTCTGCTTACTTGCAGGTCTGGCAATAGCTCATTGGCAGGGTAGGCCGCCAGCGGCCGTGGCAACCAATCCAAATAGCCAGGCGTATTCGGAAGAGCAGCTCAACGCGCTGCTGAAGATACGTCTGCAGGATGAGCTTCAGCGAAGGAAGAGTTCTGCGGAGGAAGGGCCAGCAAGTCACGCGGTTGTGGCGGACAATACGTCGCAACATAAGTCTGTCCCACGTGCAAAGCATAGCGCTGAGCTCGTCAATAACGTTACCGAGCATATTGTCAGTGGGCAAAAAGCGCGCCGGCCGCTTTCTAGAGTGGAGCGGGACCAGCTGGCCGCAGATTTGAGGTTGATATCTTCAAAGCATGACGGCGAACTGGAATTACTGGACGACAAAATCAATCAATAGCCATTAGCGGCGGAGCAAGGGTGAAGAATGACTACTCTGGATGAGGATTTTATGAAGCACAATGGTCAAATCTTAACGTTAGTGGCGCTGATTTTATTTGCAGTCTCCTCTGCGTATGGCCAAGTCCAACAGCAGCCGGCGCCAGAACAGTCTCAACAAACCAGCCAGATGGGAGATCCTGTTCCACAACTGCATTTGAGTCCGGAACAGCGCGAAAAGATCAGATCAATTCGAGAGCAAACTAAATCGGAGCGGGCCGCCATCAATGAACGGCTTCGTGAAACAAATCGAGCGCTAGAGGAAGTGCTCGATACTGACAACCCTGACGAACGTCTGGTCGAACAACGGACGCGCGACGTTGCGGCCGCGCAGGCCGCGTCGATGCGCATGAGAATTTTAACTGAGGTCAGAATTCGCCGCGTGCTGACCATGGAACAATTGGCTGTCTTGCGGACGTTGCGTCAGCAAGCTCGCCAATCGGGTCGAAATCGGGTTCTCACTGAGGGTCAGCAACAACGACGACAGGGTATTGATGGATCTGGTGGTTTGCAAAATCAGCGCAATGGCCTTGGACCGCTCTTGCCCCGACGGGGCTTACAACGGAGGCCTCGACCATAACAACACTATCAATCGGCATGACAAGGGCCGGCCAGGCGATGCCTGACCGGCCCTAATCTTGCCCGCCGCTATAGCCCCCATACATTAATGATTCCCGAGGATAATCCTTACAAGCTTGACGCATTGTCGAGATTTTGCGCATGATAAGCCGCTCTTTCAGATGTGGCCATTTGTGAATCAAAAGTCTTCGGGTTCTAAAAGCGGGCTCATCGCATAATCCTTGATAGGAAGACGGCAGGCCAGCGATGTCCCGAAGGAAAGCAGGATTCTTGATACTGGCCAGCTCCCTTATTAGCCCCTAGATGAACTTCGTCACTCGCTCTATCTTCGAGCTGCAGGAAACCACGTTGATAGCTGCACGTGCGGCTAGTGGTCTTTTCAAAGGTCCGCGCTATCTCTCTGAAGCAATCAACCAGATGGATGTGATCGGCGTCGGTTCGCTGACAATCATCCTGCTAACCGGATTCTTCACTGGTGGAGTTCTTACGTTGCAGACTTTTCCCACTCTTCAATTCTATGGGGCGCAATCACAAACGGGACGGCTGGTTGCCATCTCCCTCGTACGCGAGCTTGGGCCAGTGCTCTGTGCGCTAATGGTGACCGGGCGGGTTGGTTCGGCTATCGCGGCTGAGCTTGGGTCGATGACCGCTACTGAACAGATCGATGCTATGCGAGCTTTGGGCACCGATCCAATTAAGAAACTTGTCGCACCGCGTCTGATCGCACTAATGTTAACTTTGCCGCTGCTTACTGTGGTGGCTGACGTCATGGGTATAGGCGGTGGCGGACTCGCGGCGACAACTCTTTACGGCCTTTCCATGAATGAGTTCGTCACCGCGGTTCGGGACGGCATTACGTCCAGTGATATTATTGGTGGCGTTATTAAACCGATCTGCTTCGCAGTTATTATTGGATCGATTGCATGTTACAAAGGCCTGAACACTGAGGGTGGCACAGTGGGCGTGGGAAGATCGACAACGCGCGCAGTGGTGACGGCTTCGATTGTAGTCATCATTACCGACTTCTTCCTTGCCAGAGCTCTCCAATATCTACTTGGAATGCCGAAGAATTAGCGTCGATTAGGATCTATGGCTCTATCAGCGACATCAACAGATCAAATAAGCGGGCCGGGGCAGGTAAGCCAAAATGCTGCCGACTCGACGTTCGCTGAAGTCGACGACAGCGATCGGGCAATCCCGGCCATCGAATTTCGCGAGGTGCTTCTCGCGTTTGATGAGCGCGTGATTTTGAACCACCTGAGCTTCAAGGTCATGAAGGGTGAGACGAAGATCATCCTGGGAGGCTCGGGCGGCGGCAAGTCTACGATTATCAAGCTGGTGCTGGGTCTGCTTAAGCCTGACGAAGGACGAATTTTCGTTGATGGCGAAGACATAACTGACTATAACGAAGTTCAAATGATGACTGTGCGTAAGAAAATCGGTATGGTGTTTCAAGAGGGCGCACTTTTTGATTCGTTGTCAGTTTACGATAACGTCGCTTACCGTCTGCACGAACAAGGTTTGCCGGAAGACGAAGTAGAACCAGAGGTGCGGCGCATGCTTCGCTTCGTCAATCTCGAAGACGCGATCGACAAAATGCCTGGTGAGCTTTCCGGAGGAATGCGGCGCCGCGTGGGCATTGCGCGGGCCCTGATTGGTGATCCCAAGATCGTGCTTTTCGATGAGCCAACCGCAGGCCTCGACCCGCCGACGTCGCGCACAATTTGTGAGCTCGCCATGAAGCTTCGCGATCTTGAAGACGTGTCTTCCATATTCGTGACCCACGAAATGAACAATCTCGATTATCTCTGCTCCGAGTATGCTGTTGTAAACGAAGAGGGTCAGGTGGTGTTTGAGCGTGAGGGTGAACGGCTTTGCCTAATTAACAGCAAGGTGATGATGATGCGTCAAGGTAAAGTCATTTTTAGCGGCACAGATGAGACCCTCCGCAAGTCAGATGACCAATACATTCAAAAGTTTCTTCGCGGACACTAAAATGAAAGGATGAAGGATGAAGGATGAAGGATGAACCATAAGGTGAACAGGTGATCTGAGCGTCCTGTGTCATCCTTCATCCTTCTTACTTCATTCCTTTGATGTGACGCCATGCCAAGATCAACAAAGACGGTAAACTTAAATCAACTGCGCGTTGGCATATTCGTGCTGGTCTCAATAGTGATCTTGATTGTTCTAATACTTAATGCCTCAGGCGACATTAACCCTTTCTCAAAGAAGTTTCACTTGAAGGCACGTTTTGCCGACGCTAATGGTTTGCGCGAGGGATCAGAAGTCCGCCTATCCGGCGTTAGAGTAGGAAAGGTACAAGAAATCACCCTGCTGCCACCTTCAACGGAGCCAACCGCGCAACGCGTGGAGGCCTTAATGACCATCGACGCGAATATTGACGGTCGTCCCGCCAACGAACGTATCCGACAGGATTCAACTGCCCAACAAGGATCGCCGAGCCTCCTGGGCAATGAGATGTTAATTAACATCAGCCCGGGCACGACTTTGGCTCAACCCGTGAAGGACTACGACATTCTGCGTTCCTCCACCTCCAACACGGTGAATGATTTCGCCACCTCGGGAACCGACCTGGCCCAACGTCTCAGCAAGCTCTCCGATCAATTCAGTGTCATAGTGCGGGATATACAGGAAGGTAAGGGCACGATCGGGCGGCTGTTTAGCGACGAAGCGCTCTATAACAACCTCAATGCGACTGTTCGCGAAACAGACGATCTGATGCGCCAGATAAGATCAGGCAATGGTTCGGCCGGCCGCCTGGTTAACGATCCAGCTCTATATAACAACGCCAATGAGATAGCATTACAGTTGCGAAAGATTGCTGAAGATCTACGCGCGGGCCGTGGCACCGCCGGCAAGCTTCTGACAAACGATGAGCTCTACAATCGAATCAATCGCACGGCTGATCGGCTCGATCATTCAGTTGAGCAAATCAACTCAATGATCGCGGATATCAATGCGGGTCGCGGTACCATTGGGAAATTAATCAAAGACGAGCAAATGTACAACGATGCTCGCGCTGCTATTGCCCGCTTCAACACGACAGCTGAGCGCATTGACAATGTTGTTGCCGGGGCTCAACGCGGGGAAGGCACATTGGGAAAACTTCTGACGGACGAAGCACTTTATTCCAACGTAAACCAGCTCTCATCTGAAGGAGTGAAAATGATCTACGACTTCCGCCAGAATCCCAAGAAGTATCTCACGATCAAGTTTCAACTTTTCTAAAGCGTGCTGCGGGCGCCATCGGACCTTTTTCGGGTACTGATGCAGTTTGAGTGCTTGCCCTTAAGTACAGCGATCGTGCCCATGAGGACCGCCCCTATGGCAATTCAGCCGGGCAACCTGCATCAGCACCATTTTTCGCGTATTCACTGTCTCCTGACGAAACCGGCTATAGTGATCCCGTCTGCTGCCTAACCTTTCGGCACAATCCCAAATGCGCGCACTGGAAACGTTCCCAATCGCTTTATCTTCACCGGCACCGCGAAGAACTTGAAGCCCTGATCCGGCAGATCGCTGAGCCCGCATAAATGCTCCACAATCGGAATCCCGTTAGCCAGTAGGGTCGAATGAGCCGGGCGACGACCGTCGGTGGTGTCGTCGATGTTGTAGGAATCAATGCCTACGAGCGCGGCGCCCGCCTGCGCTAAATGCTCCGCCGCGTCCGCGGTAAGAAAAGGATGGGTCCCGTCTGAATAAGCATCCGTTCTCCAACGGCGGTCCCAGCCCGTGTGAAAAAGTACCGCCTTGGAGTTTAGATCAAGACCCGTCAGCGATGGTGCTGAAATTCCCCGGGCCGAAGCGCCCATAGTGCGCACCACTATGCCATCCAGATTCGCTAAGGAAAAAAGATCGAGGCTCGCGAGGTCAATTCCGTTTGCATAGCGATGAAATGGGCTATCGAGGTAAGTGCCGGTGTTCGCGACCATTTCGATCTTGCCGATGTGAAATTCAGTGCCTCGCGCATAAACCGTTCTCGACTGTTCCCGTGTAAGATAATCTGTAATGAGAGGTGCCGGCAGACCCTTATAGGTGATCATCCCGTCTTCGATTGTATGGCACACATCGATGAGCTCGTATCCGTAGCTCATCCTCCGTTTGCTCCCTCCGAACCAGCTTCGTAACACTTCTTTTGAACGAAAACCTGAAAACTTGCGGCCATCCCATCAGGCAAGATCATCTCTCGCGCGGCGGTGCTGAGACGGAGTTTTTCAGCTTCACTTCCGCACGATTGTGATTCAGACTCTAACTGCTCAATCAAACCCGTATTCAGCAGGAATTTGTCGAGTCGCTCGAATTCAATTACTTCAAAACCCAGTTTTCCGCCGACCCGTTTTACAAAGCTCCAATCAACAGTCGTGGTCAGGTCCTGTTCGCCGGGGCGCGCCAGAACATCATTAACAATTCGATGTCGATGAAAACTTCGCAGAGTGCCCACATCAAGACGGTGACGGGCATGCGGATCGTGTGAAGCATAAAGCTCATCCGCGTTCGCGCCGTAGTCAACAGTGACGATATAACCCGTGCGCAGCCTCTCAGCGACTTTCATAAACCATCCCTCGATCTCAAGGTTCACCTCGGCAACCTGGCTTTCCGCAAGCTGGATCGCACATCCGGCAAAATAGTAATTGAGACGCGGCGTCGAAAGGGGTCCCAGTGTCCAGTCAAATTTTCCGTTCGCTCCGACCGTTACATAAAACTCGCGCAGCCGTCCATTATTCATCTTCACGCGGTGAACCGGAAAAGCGTCCAGCAGCTCATTTGAAAAAACGACGCCGAAATCTATCTCCAGCTCACCCAGCTTCCTAAATTCCCTGCGATCGGCAAAGGGCTGCAGGTGTTCCCACGCAAGCGATCGCGAATGCGAGCTGACTTCATCCATGACGTAGTTGGTTGCTGAAAAGATCTGCGGGAAACAATTTTTTAGTGTTTGCAGCACACCAGCGGCGAAGTAACCGTCGCCTGCTCCGGCTTCTGCAATTGTCCAGTGAGAAGGCTTTCCAAGATTGTCATAAAGGCTGGCGAAGTAGCGGGCAAAGGTCGCAGCAAATAAAGAGCTACGCTCGGGGCTGGTCCGGTAATCACCTTCCCGGCCCCACCTTTGTCGATCGTTCCTGCAGTAATACCCTTCCCTTACGTCGTAGAGCGCGAGTCTCATCCAATCATAAAAGGTCATTGGACCTTCGCGCATGATACGTTCGCGAAGACGTTCAGTCAGATCTGAAGTATGTGAAATCGATTCAATCATATCCGCAACCGAGTCGCATCGGCAGATTTCC
>JALYXE010000494.1 GCA_030947265.1 Acidobacteriota bacterium | reverse complement strand
GAGGTGCGCTCCGTAACTCAATGCGACAATCCTCACAAAGGAAGGTCAAATGTTCGTCAGAAGAAGTAGCCTGCGCTTGTTCGTGGCGACCGCAATTCAAACACGTGACGGTAACAATGGTCGGCTTAACTGAATATTCACCCGGCGCACCGCCTCCGACGGCCTCCTCATCGCCCGTGCTTACCTCGACGCGCAGCACAGTCTGCCCGCCCTGGATTTGATCGCCGTTTTTCAGGAATGCTTCCGTAACTTTATGACCATTTACAAACGTCCCGTTTGTTGATCCCAGGTCGCGCAGAAAGCAGTGTGGAGGTGTTATTTCCAGCAAACAATGATGTCGTGAGAAAAATTTATCCTCCGGCAGGTAGAGGTGGGCATCGCCGGTTCTTCCAATCAGGAACGTGTCGGATTGAGTGAAGCTGAAGAGGCGACCTTTATAAGGTCCAGCTAACACTCGTAAGTCAATTTGCATTTTGTTTTCGGCCGGTGTCCAAAGTCCAACGTCCAAAGCCATTGTCCGTTCAGGGAACCAGACGTTGGACTTTGGACGTTGGAGTTTGGACTGTTCCCTAAACTACCAAGGCATCTTACTACCGTTTGATCTCGAGGTCGTCGAATGCTACCTCCGCTGTGTCGCTGGTATAAAACCCGACAACGCCGCGCTTGAAGTTTTCGCTGTCAGTGATCCGATCCACATACTCACCGTTGATATAGAACGAGAGTTCCGAACCTTTTGCGCGTACCTCGAGCTTGTTAGGGCTGGTGCCTGTCAGAATCACTTTCGACTTGGTCCAGGGGACAACCGTTGTCTGAGCGCCTCCCTTATGCTTGATGACCTCATACTGCGGATCAGCGCCGGTGTAGATCAGCAGCGCGTAATCTTCGAGATCGCCACTCTTTGACTTCTCACCATGCACGATAAGGCCAAACCCAGAAGCCGCAGGCGTGCCATCGACACTCCTGGCCTTCACGCGTACCGTAGCATTCCCCGTGTTGTAATCATCCGTTGGCGCGTACATCACGAGAAAAGTTTTGTCTTTCGAACGCATGTGGTATTCGTCGTTGGCGTACCAGATCTCGCCAAACTCGTACTTGCCCGTCCCCCATTTTGCTACCGAGAAATCATCGGTAATTGATGCGGGAAGGTTCGTATTTGAGTTTACATTCGAGGCATTGGTGTTCGTATTAGCGTTTGCATTGCGGTTGGCAACTCTGGAATTTGAGTTTGACGCGTTTGCATTTCCATTCGAATTTGTGCTCATGCTGCTCAAGGCCAGGATCATGATTAGCAGGCCAATTCCGATAATCCCTACCACTACTATCCCACCGAGGACCCACCAAACTGCATTTGATTTTCTGCGCGGAGCTGCAGAAGCAGCCTGTGGAGACCATTGCTGCGGTGGCGTGATCGGCCTGACCCGGTCGGCAACCTGGCGATCCGGAGCCGCAACTTGCTGACGATAATCTTCGCCCCTGGGAGCACTTGTATCGCGTGGGTCGATGTATCGAATGGTTGCGCTAAGATCACCAACCGGTGCAGCCTCGTTAACGAGAGGCGTGCCGTCCTCGAGGCAGAAGTTGAGCGAAGCATCTGTGTAGGTGCGTTTACAGGTGGGGCAACTTTTCATCTATGACTCGGTTTGTCTGAATTATTCCGCCGCGAGTGGTCCCAGTCGCGGGATGTTATATTACGAGTTGTACGCCCTAAAAAGACTTTGGAGCGAATCGGTGACCATTATATGGAAAGCGAGGTCAGTCTCAAGGGCTAATTGGCTTGCCGCAACGGCCACAGAATTTCGTGCCCCCTGCGTAACTGGTGCCGCACTCCTTGCAAACAACTTCAACAGGGCGTGGTTGTCGCCAATCAAGCGCCGGAGCGCCAATGGGAATGCCGCATTTTCCGCAAAATCTGATGGCCGAAGGATATTTTTGCTTACACCGAGGGCAAGTTACTGTACCTGGAGAATGGGGCGCGGATTCACTATCAGTGGTCTTAATTTCCGAAACATGCCCAATAAGATGAAAAGTCCTGTTGCCGCAACTGCCGCAGAACTTTACACCTTCCGCGAATCGCGACCCGCATTTTGTGCAAACGACCACACGCGGAGCGATCGAGGGGATACCGGCTCTGCTGTCAAGGCTGCCTCCTTGTGAAGGTGTCAGATGCTCGCTCGATGCACCGCTTTTGAACTGTGCCTGAATGATCTGTTCTATACCGTCCGGCCTGATTTCGATTACGCGCTCATCGTCTCGTTCACCGCTTCGAGCTACGCGCAGGACGTGCTGGCCGGGAGGAATAGAGTTTAGAATCACACGGCCTGACCGTCCTATGCTGCCATGCCTTTCGTCGTCAACGTAAACTTCCGAACCCTGAGGGGCCATCACTACCAGACGCGAATCATCGTGGCCATGAGGCATAGAACGTTTACCTGCGGCCGTTTCCAATTCTTCAAACCAGTCTGGTGCGCTCTGAGGCCTCCCAGTCGGATCGCGCGCGAGGGCGTGCAGCACCGCCTTATCAACTTCCGGGGAAATATCAGATCGTAAACTAAGCAGAGGCGCAGGAGACTGCATCAGCTTTTGCGCCACCAGTTGGGCAATATCGCCAATGAACGGCGCGCGTCCGCCAAGCATGTGGTAAGCGATGGCGCCCAGCGCGTAAATGTCCGCGCGCGCGTCCAACTGCACTCCGGTTTGCATTTGCTCGGG
>JALYXE010000475.1 GCA_030947265.1 Acidobacteriota bacterium | reverse complement strand
AGCGCAGACTCCGCCGCTAAAACTGTAATTTTGCCTGCGCTCATTGTCATCGTTGCTTCCTCCCAAGCGCGCGTTCGGCGGCGTCAAACATTACGCTTTCGCAGCCGATTGCGCCGGTCCATAATCTGAATTGCTCGGCTGCCTGAGCTACAAGCATCGACAAACCGCCGAGCGTCTCACAACCGGCCCCGCGAGCCTCGCGCAAGAATTTGGTCTCACCAGGATTGTAAACTAAGTCGTACGCCAGGCGCGCGCCGCGAAGTTGGCGGGCAATCGCAGGTGTTTCGGATTCACACTGCCCGGCGGTTCCCTGGGTGGTCGCATTTATTACTACGTCAAATCCTGCGAAGACTGATCCTTCCAAGAAATCCCACGTCGCAGCAGCCTTGCCGGCCAGCGATTCAGCGCTCTTAGCGTTCCGCGCAAAGATCGTCACCTTTGCACGTTCCTGACTTAAGGCCCAAACGGCGGCACTCGCCGCGCCCCCAGACCCAATGACCGCACAACGCACGTCTCGCAACGGACCAAACTTCTGCATAAGTGGCTTGAGGAAGCCGGTTGCGTCCGTGTTGTAACCCTGCAGCACGTCGTCGGCAACCAGGATTGTATTCACGGCGCCAATTTCCTGGGCGGCCGGCTCGATCCAATCCAAGTGATCCATGACCGCGGTTTTATGTGGGGCGGTGACGCTCAAGCCGCGCATATTCCAGTCGATTTCACGCGTCCGTGGATGGACCATGCGCCGGATGAATGCTTCAACGTCACGAACCTCGAATGGAATATACACGGCATTAATTCCAACCGCGTCGAAAGCAGCATTGTGCACTTGCGGCGAAACGGAATGAGAAACTGGAAGACCAGTCAACCCGAAGATTTGTGTTCCGCGGTCAATCTTTTCAAGACGATAGACTTCTCGTAGTTCGCGCGCCGAGATCTGACCCGGCGCTGTTGCCGCTTCATGTTCGAGCGCGGCGTAAGTCAAAAAAGCGCCACGCGAAGGGCCCAGAATGCGAGTGGCAACTCCTGCGGTTCCCATCGCAATCGCGATCATTTCGCGACCTTCTTTTAGTCCGCGTTCCAACAATTTAAGGACAGGTATGCAATCAGTGGCATCATTCGCTTGCACAGCGATTTTGAGGATTCGTGCGGGGCTGCTTAACATTCGCTCGTAGATGTGAAAAAGATTGGCAGGTACACCATGGAAATTGTGGTAGGAACAGATTACTCGGCTCCAATCTATGTCCTTGCCATAATGAAGTAGCGAAGGAGGCGTCGCAATGTCAAACTCAATGTCAAAAAGCTCTGCGTCAGGTCGCTTAAACAACCAAAAAACGAGCCGCGATTTTGCATCCAACTGTTGCTGACCCCCTTGCTCAACTGGCCGATAAGTAACAATAACGGGGCGAGGAATATTCTGCAGAAGAGACTCCAAATCATGGAAGGTCTCGCCGCCTTGGAAAAGATCCAGGCAATCAAGTCTCACTTCAACAAGATCGCCCAAATCCCCGACCCGCGCGCACGCCTGCTGGATAGCCTCAATTGTTCGTTCACAGATCGAAACACAGATGCGGGACTTATTAGATTCCATCAAACAAAGGTAGAGGCGATGCTCATTTTGACAACGGCTTTCACTGGAGCATCGCCTACGCTGGATTTCAGATTTGAATTCTGGTTCTAAACTTCCAGTTTTCTATTTCGGCGCCTCATTTGGGGCATCGAAGTGCCTGGTAGGCGCTTCGGCGCCGAGATGTCGTGTGGTTCCTTCCGTAACGCTGGGCGGGGGAGCGACGAGTTCTCCTGTGTTACGAGTCGGAAACGTATCAACGCTCGGAGGCCGCAGCATTGAAGGTTGCCCTAGTCCTCCCACCCGCAGTGATCGTTTTTCGCGCTCTTTAAGGCGAATATACTGCGCGACTCCGGACCCCATCATCGAAAAAGCGGGAATGAGCATCCAGAACCACCAACCTCTTCCCATCATCGAAAACGCGAGCACTATCGAGACAAGCAAAAAAGCGATTCCCATAAATACATTCTTAAAGGCGTGATCCAGGCTCGGCTTGCCACGATCCCTGCGGCGAGCGCGTCTTCCCAGGAATTCGTCTTCCTCCACTGCTTGAGGCAATTGGCCGGAGAGCGCGTGTGGAATCAGACTGATATTGGCTCCGCAAGAGCGACAATAGCTTGCGCCTTCGAGGTTCTGGGTCGCACATTTAGGACAAAACATTCTTACCTCCAATCGAGTGCCGCGCAGTTCTCTGTCGCAACGCTTCGTACAGAATTATTCCGGCTGCCACTGAGACGTTGAGCGATTCTATCCGCCCATGCACTGGAATACGAACTAATGCGTCACATCGTTCCCGCACCAATCTATGCAGGCCCGCGCCTTCCCCCCCGAGAAAAAGAGCGCTGGAAACCGTCCAGTCCCATTGCGTGTAGTCGGCAGTGCCATCCGCCGCGGCTCCAATTACCCAAATGTTACGTTGTTTCAATTGCTCTATCAATTGGACCAGGTTTGTCACGCGCGCCACTGAAACATGTTCGAGCGCGCCGGCAGCAGCTTTGGCGACGGTCGCGGTTAGCCCGACGGCACGGCGTTCGGGAATGAATATTCCGCCGACCCCGGCGCATTCGGCGGTTCGCAGAATTGCACCAAGATTGCGCGGATCCTCCACTGCATCTAAACCCAAAATGAGCGGTTTATTAGGAGAATTCACCTGGTTGCCCAGTTCTTCGAGAAGCTCCTCAGCACCTCGATAATGGGAAACAGCGGTCCTAGCAACAACACCCTGATGCGTTACGCCCGGAACCGCGCGATCGAGAGCGAGCCTTGGCACCCGGTGCACGGGAACCTTATTCCGCTTTGCCAGCTCCAACAACTCTCGCAACCGCTCGGGCCTTGCACCCTCGGCAATCGCGATCTGCTCAAGCTGCTTGTGTCCCACCCGAAGAGCCTCGAGCACTGGTATTAGTCCATAAATTGTGTTGGTCGAATCGGAATGATTGGGAGCCTGAGCAGTGTCTAACTCGTATCGCGAATCGGCTGACTTACGGCCGTAGGGATGCCCCGTGCCATCGGTAGGTTTAGGACTGTTCATCAGTTCTTGTCTTACCCTGACGCAGCAAGTAATAGCGAAGGCGCGAATACCGTATGAACTGTGATTCGTTGCTTATCTCGTTGACACTTCCGATGCTGTATTTTCCCGGTCGCTCGCGACGCCAGCCGCGCGTTTCGTTTTGCTGCTCCGAAGGCCAGACGGCCTCCAAAGCTTTTCGCACAGAATTGTATGAGTCGTCGAATGCTGCGTGAGGCGCATAATCACGAAAGACGTTAACCAACGCAGAAATGTTTTCGCCGGCCATTAGACTCTTCTTATTCTCGAGACAAGAAAAGTCAAAACTGTTCGCTGCTATACGATAGGGTGCGGCTTGTTCACTTGTATAGAGCTCGATAACGGATTCATCAGTGAAAAACTCGCTGGCATCCAAAATGCGATTTTCAGCGCGTGAGCCCTTTTGCTCTTTTAACTCGACCCGCTTCACAATCAATCTACCCATAACAAGCAACAGGATGTTTGACCATGAAAGCTTAACCGCCGGCGTTTCGGGCGTTTGATAGACCCAGAAGCCGGTGCCATTGATCCCAATAGCGCGCACTTTAATCCGCGCGGTCTCGTCCAGACCGAGTTCTGCATCTGGAACAATTAGGGTATTGATCTGCAGGCGGTTGAGCCGGAACTGAACTAATGAAGTTTCATCAATGGTTGCGGCGCGCGCGAGTGGGAGCGGAATCCCTAAGGACAGAATCCGAGACAGGTCCGCCGTGGCCAATCTTAAAGCGTCGGCAGCCTCGGCCAGACCGGCCTCACTGAGATTTGCGGGCGGAGGCAAAAGGATGTTGTTATATCCTCTCTCCCATTTTTCCAGGGGCCTCAGCGCGGGCTTTTGAAGGTTGATCGTATTTTCATTGAGCGGGAGAACGGCAGCACAATAAAGGCAGTTGACCCTGGTCGGTGGATTCGCTCGCAGGCATTCTTCGCAACGGACCATCTGGTCAGGTGCGAACGACTGTGGCCCCGGAGCTTCATTCGGTCCATCGGTCGTCATGAGGGGAAAGGGAACGTTTTCGTTATCTTTAGGCAACAGCACCTCCAAGACTCTGGATTATACGACGTTCAACATGCTACCGAAATAGTAGCCACCGAAGCTTAACTGATGTTTACGGCTTTATGACCTATTATAGAGTAAACAAATCCTTTGTTCTTCTGATGTTGGCGCTCGCGGCCGGAAGTTGTGCGACGTTGCAACCACCGAGCGCTACTGGGCCACGCGGAAACGAACCGCCTTATCCTGTGATCTTCAAAGAAGACATCCACCGAAAAGACTTGGCCGTCGCAGCGGTCAATAAGCTTTCGCCTCTGTTTGGTGTTTCGCCGACGGACCTCGAGCTTCAACCAATCACTTCAACTATCGAAGGTCTGCATCCGAGTGGTAGTAGTCCTTTGTATCTACCTAAGGTCGGGGCCGAGCCAGTGATGAACGAAGAAGAAATCAGAGAATCGCTACGGCGATTCATCAAAGATTGGCAGGAACTTATTGGCGCAGACCCTGCAAAACTATCGCTTGTCGACCGGCTGGATCAGCCTGATGGCTCGAAACTGGCCAAATATGAGCAACGTCCATTCCGATACCCGATTCGCGGCAAGTATGGAAAATTACAAATTCGATTTACGACAGACCGACGTGTGCTCAATATCTCGAGCACCTGTATCCCTGACGCAGACCGCATGCAAACAGCCATTGGCGCCGTCAGCGCCAAGCTAAACCCGGAAGACGCGATAAAGCAGCTACACGACAACGCCATTACGTACAGCG
This sequence comes from Acidobacteriota bacterium, assembly GCA_030947265.1. Taxonomy (GTDB): domain Bacteria; phylum Acidobacteriota; class Blastocatellia; order Pyrinomonadales; family Pyrinomonadaceae; genus PSRF01. The sequence continues at coordinate 196 of JALYXE010000475.1, read as the reverse complement.
ACGCGAAGGGAAATAAACTAAGCTTCCGGGCGCCAGCAACTAACGAGGGTCATCCTGCCGTGTTAGCGATCTACATTCTCCCGTCAAAAAGCGGCGCTGACGCGCTGGATTTTCATCTCACCTGGGAGATTGAGCTTAACAATGCCCCAGTAAAACAAGCGTACGTCGACGCGGTCAACGGCGAAATCCTCGGCGG
>JALYXE010000451.1 GCA_030947265.1 Acidobacteriota bacterium | reverse complement strand
ACATGAAACACAATTATAAGCGGTCAAGGTCGAAAGCATGAAGCGGCAATTCAGATAGTGTCTTAATTTCAGTTTCTCTGTGCGATCTCAGTGTTCTCTGTGGCTCTGTGGTGACTGTTTGCCACGTAAGATTCACCACTGAGGCACAGAGTCCACAATGGATGCACAGAGAAGTTTTTAGTTTAAGACACTACCTTCATTTACTGTCTGATGACTGGTGGATGTGGCGATTTCGGAATCCAAATGGGCGACCCGGTAAGTTTTCCATAGACGGGTGACCTTTAGGCGATACTCGATGAGTTCGCGGCTGACGCGGAAATGTTTGGCAATCTGATGCGAGGTCTGGCCCTCAAGCACAAATCTCCGCAAAGCGGAAAACGGAACAAGGGCAGCCGCGCCTGTCGCATATGCCTCTTCTTCGTCTGCCTTCTTGTAGTCTCGGGAGCTGGTTCGGCCGCGCGCATCTTCAGCAACTATCTTCAACCGATTAGGCTGATGGCCTAGAAAGACATGAGAAATTTCCTCCATGAGCGTCGCGTTGGTGCGCATATTTCCGTGATTCGGATTGAGTATTACGATTTTCCTACCGTCACGCAGAGGACGAGAACAGGCTCCTCCCGACCATTTCTCGGACGCCTGACCCAGAAGATGTTCCCGCGTTTTATCGCTTAGTCCCTGGATCCGATCAAAACCAATCACCAGCAAGTTTGCGAATTCTGCCAGTCGAAATGGATCAAGCGGCGCACCGGCTCGCACGCGTGCAAAATCGCGAAAGCCCATAGCCTGGAGCTCGAATTTCCGCCATTTCTCACCTGGCGGTAACTCATAATGGATCATGGGTTGAACTATGTTCTGAGAATGAGAAGGCAGGTTAGCGGCGTTTTCGCGCAGACCTTCCTTGTTCTGTTCGACTAAACTGTGAGTAAGCGACGCGAAATAATTCCGACAATGCATCGGCCGTTTCGGGAGAGAGATTACGGTCAGCGCGCAAATGAGCTTCGACTATTTCCGGTGTCGATTCATGTGGATAATAAACAACTGCCTTCCCTTCATCCCGGTCGTCGCGCCCACCGCTGAGAATCCTTTCCAGCGGTACATCCAGCCACGTAGTCAGACGGGCGATATTGTCTGCATCCGGCTTTCCGGTTCCGTTTTCTATCCGAGACAAGGTTGAAGCTGAGACATCGGTTTGATCTGCCACATCACGAAGACTAAGCTCCAGCTCCTCGCGGCGCCGGCGAATCGCGCGACCCAGTTCTTCGGTATTAATCAATGATTTCGCTGATTTCGCAGCTTTCGCCATTGGCACTCAAAAGACGCTCTGCTCCAATGCGGAAGACGATATCACAATGTGGTTTTAGACGCAAGATTTTGTCTTACGGCTGAAACACGCGAGGCGAACGCTGCACAGGCACCCATTCTCCTGTGGTCATGGTTGTACCTGGTGTCTCGTGGCCGACATTGCCAAGTCCCGCGCTCGCGGCAGAACGTTAACCGCTTTCGCAATCTGAGGGTCGTCGGTAGTGACAAAGACTCGATCGGCCGTGACGCGACCGTAAGCGGCAGTGACAAGATCGAACCGCAACTGAAGTTCAATAAACGGCCGGTTATGATCCATCAGTGGCATGAGAGTCTTGAAGTTGGGGTCGTTGGCAACAAACTCTTTGAAGGCTTTGAAGACAGGTTCGTCAATCGTAAAGTCGTTTGGCTCTAGTTCATGAACGAAGTTGATGCTGCCCGGAATGATGTACTGCGCAAATCCCCCTATACGGCCATTCACCAACTCGCGAGTAAACGCAAACAGGGGGCTTAGCAGACGTCGTTGCGCCCCCGTGATCGTCCTTGCGGGGATGCTTTCATCTGGAGCAATGCCGCCTCCACCGTAGACCGTCCTACCGGTATCCGTTTTCTTCTCCGGTCCGACAGGTTTTGAATCATCCTGTTTCTGATCAATACGTCTTGAGCCGCCATGGGTGTAGTAGTCGTACAGACCGCTGTCGGAATAGTCGCGTTGAATGAGACGACCGGAAGGCGTGTAATACTTTGCTGAAGTAAGAGTCAGACCTGCTCCGTAATCGAGGGGAATGATGCTTTGGACCAGACCTTTACCAAAGCTTGTTTGGCCAACAAGCAAAGCACGATCGTGGTCTTGCATCGCGCCGGCAACGATCTCGGAAGCTGACGCCGTGTTCTCGTTAATAAGAATGACGAGCGGAATTGGATCGGGTGAGTTATTCCTGGATATGTGGGTGTTGTCACGGAGTCCGCTCCTGCCCTTCTGAGTGAGAATCAATTGACCCTTCGGAAGGAACACCTCAGCAACGTGAATCGCTTGATCCAAAAAGCCGCCGGGATTGTTCCGTAAGTCCAAAACGAGTGAATTCGCACCCCTGGAGTGCAACATTTCAACGGCGCCCTGGAGCTCATCGCTAGTCGTGTAGTTGAACCCTCGGGTCATGTCTATATAACCCACGCCGGGCTTGACCATATACGCATCAGGAATGGAAGGCTGAGGTACCACGTCGCGAGTTATCGCCACTGTCTGCACTCGCTTATCGGCAGCTTTTTCCACGGTTATCTTCACAACAGACCCGCGAGGGCCGCGAATTTTGTCGCGTACTTCCAACGAACGTTTCCCAGTCATCTTCGCGCCATCGACTGCCAAAATCCGATCGCCAAAGTGCAGTCCGGCTTGTGAAGCCGGCGAGTTTTGAAACGTCGCGGTAATAAACGTATCAGGCTCCGCGCCGATTATGTAATTTTGAATCGATGCGCCGATCCCGTAGTATTCAGAACGCTGGTCGGTTTTGAGTTCCTCATACTCGTCTCGGTCGTAATAGTTTGAATGGGGATCGAGCGAGCGCAGCATGCCGATGATCGACGACTTGAAAACCGCGTTGTGATCTAGTTTGCTACCCTCAATGTAATTCTCATGAATAACTCTCAGAGCTTCATCGAAGTCTTTCTCAATGAGAGGAATCGTGGGTGAACCAGTGCGCGTATTGCGACGGCTTATTCCGGCGGATCCCGCCGACGGCTTCCCGCCAGATGTGCTTCCTACTGGAGTATGCGGTTGGGCTCTTTGTTGCGCAAAAACAAAATATTGAAGGTTAAGGGTAAGTAAGAGCGCCGTAATTAGCGCCAGCCAGAAGATCTTTTTCACAGCGGAAGCCTCTAGATTAGTTGATGAGTTGCCGGTTGCTAAAATCCACACACAAGGTGAAAAGCGATTAAGCCGCGCGCGTGGCGGTTGCAATACTAGCGAATGCCAGATTAGTGAGCAAGGACGCCCTATGGTTCGATCGCCGGGCTCCCATAGTCGAATTGCTTTCCCACGAACAAGGGAGCTTTTACCCGGCTAATAACGTTCATAGGCGCATACCTGCTCGCTTGACGGCACTTCTAGCGCATCCGTAGAATGAACTTAACAAAGACTAAAAACGTATTTACGGAAGATCGGTTCAATCCCTGTTGATTTAAGGAGTTTTTAGAGTATGAGCAATCCATTTCCAAGCAGTCCTTATCGAAAGGAAGAACAGCGGCCCTCCGAAACCGTGGACGACCTAATGCTTAGAGACGATGAAACGGAAGGTGATTCCGGGGACCGAACACGAACTGCCTCGTCAGTAAGAGATATCGCATCGCGTATTCCTGAGTCGCTGAGCGCCATAGGCCGCGACATCAGCCGCACTATTGAGCGCGCCATGTCGGCCAAAGATGATTACGTAGTGGCTGTTAAGATCTCCCCGGGAGCTCAGGATAAAGTCGATCAGCTTGTGCAGGCTGGAATTTTTCGTAATCGGGCCGAAGCGGCCGGCTTTCTGGTCGAAGAAGGAATAAAAACGCAATCGGCGCTTTTTGAGCGGGTCCAGCAGAAACTCGCGGAAATTGAACGGTTGCGCGCCGAGCTGCGCGGCATGGTAAACGAGAAGCCGGTCTAAGCGAGGCGTGTGAGTTTCTCCTGACGGGCGCGGCACTTTCCCCAAGCGCCGGGTTAGCTTCCATCGTCACCCCTAAACTGAAGGTGCTACTCCTACCCAGGGTGACGCACACGCAGGAAAAGTTCGGACGAATCGAGATTAATGTGGTCGAAAGATTCCAGCTCTCACCGACACCAATCAAACAGTTCAGTCTTTCCAATGGTCTTCGCGTCATCCTGTGCGAAGATCACGCCGTGCCAGTTGTATCCGTCGCGCTTTACTATGATGTCGGTTCCCGTAATGAAAAAGTCGGGCGCACCGGCTTCGCTCACCTTTTCGAACACATGATGTTTCAGGGATCTGAAAACGTTCCCAAAGCCGCGCACTTCCAATACATCTTCAATGCCGGCGGGACGATGAACGGCACAACCTCCACAGAGCGCACTAATTATTTTGAGACGCTTCCCGCAAGTCATCTGCCACTTGCGCTCTGGCTCGAAAGCGACCGCATGCGTTCTCTAAAAGTTACCCAGGAGAACCTGGACAACCAGCGCAATGCCGTCCAGGAAGAGAAAAGGCTGCGCTATGACAATCAACCTTATGTCAACGCCTTCCTCCGAATTAATGAGTTGATATTCAAGAATCCCGCAAATGCGCACTCGACCATCGGATCAATGGAGGATCTGGACGCGGCCACTATCGAAGACGTTAAGGAGTTTTTTCGCGTTTATTATGCGCCGAACAATGACGTTCTTACGATTGTTGGAGATTTTGAGGAGGCGGAGGCAAACGACCTGACTCGCAAGTACTTTGAAGGAATTCCCAGCCAGCCGCCACCACCCCCTGTGGATACGAGTGAGCCGGAAGATGTGGCGCAAACCCAGGAGATTTACTATGACCAGCTTGCCCCGGCGCCGGCTTTTGTACTTGGTTGGAAAATTCCTCCGCGGAGGACACCAGGTTTTTATGCGCTTTCTCTAGCCGCCGATCTGATCTTTGAAGGCGATAGTTCTCGGCTCTATCAAAAGCTTGTTAAGGGTGATGAATCGGTAGTCTCGATCCAGGGCGGCATCGACGAGAGGCGAGGACCGTCCGCGTGGTATATCTTTGCTTTACCGAAGCCAGGAGAGGAAGTAGTCGCAATTCGGAAACAAATTTTTGACGAGATTCGCGCTTTGAGGACTTCCGGACCATCACCTGCGGAAATGGAAAAGCTGCGAAACTCACTGCGTAACGACGTCGTTCGCGGCCGACAATCGACCATGTACCGTGCGCAACGGCTGGCAGAGTATGCCCTTTATGATCGCGATCCAACGTTGTTTGATACGGAGCTCGAGCAGTATTTGTCAATTACACCCGAACAAATCAGGAATGCAGTTGAGCGCTACCTCGACGTTGAGAACCGTGTCGTACTGGACATTGTTCCGGCTCTGCTCGCCGAGGAATCGGGTGAGAGCGCCGCTCCAGCGTCACCGCAGCGAGCAGGCGAACCAAAACAACCTGCCGCGCCTCCCCCGCAGCTTCCATCGAC
>JALYXE010000448.1 GCA_030947265.1 Acidobacteriota bacterium | reverse complement strand
TCATCATACTTGGCGAGGACAAAAGATCGGTTCGCGCCTTCGAAAGATTGGTTGATCGACGCAAGTTAGAATTCTTTGTGAAATCGGATGCAGCTTCATTAATTTTTGTTGACGCTGAAACCGGAAGCGAATGGGACTTCACCGGCCGGGCAATCTCAGGCTCACTCATCGGGCAACAACTGAAGAAAGTGGCCGTGCTTAACGACTATTGGTTCGACTGGAAAACGTACCATCCGACTACGACGATTTATGAACTCGGCGCGCGTTAGAAAGACTGGGCGCCACGACGGAGTTCTGCGACTGACTCAATCAACCGGTTCGCACTGACCGCCGGTTTTTAGTCTGCCCAATTAAGTGGAGACATCATAGGCAATCTCGGCGGCAATGAGTCATTTCGCCGATAGACGGTCGGTGCGACGTAAATATTCTCGAAGTAGTCAATCGCCGCAACCCGAAAGCCCGTATCGCGGCCTAGACGTTCGCTAATGTACCACTTGTGTTCGAGTATCCGCGGCCACGCCGCACGTGCTTCTGATGAAGGCAATTTCATCCCCGTGAATCTTTTGATCGCCTTTCGCTCAATCTCCCCACCATTGGCGAGCTTGTCGATGACGTAATCCAATTTGAACGGTATTGGCATATTACAACCTCGTCGATAACTTGATCTCCCGTTCCCCCAGCCAAATCTAAAGGCCGTCGAGCCACTTCATGCGATTACTGGAAAAGCGGGACTTGACGTTAGACGAAATAATTGTATCGAGGAGCTGTTCTATATACTAACTCATTATTATAATGTGATTGATTAAAATCGCTCATGTCTGAAGGGACGGATTTATGGAATTAGGGCAATTGAAAACCTTTCGCGTCGTTGCCCAGATGCTTAATTTTACGAAAGCCGCTGAACGCCTTTATTTAACGCAGTCCGCGGTGAGTCACCAAATCAAAGCCCTGGAGAAAGACCTTGGAGAGCCGCTATTCCTGCGCTCAAAGCGTGGCGTCAAGCTCTCGCAGAAGGGGAAGCTCGCCTTGGAACATGCCGAGCGAATTCTCGACGAGGCTGAGGCAATGCGGGAGCATTTGTCGGGTCAGGGCGCTTCGCCTGTCGGTCAGGTCCGTGCGGCGGCGGCGACGCAAGCCTTCGTTCACCTATTTGCGAATCTTTTTGAGTTATTTATGCGCGAGCATCCGGGCATCGAGTTGTCGTTTCGTACTACTGCCAGCACGGACCAGACCGTTACGGACATTTTGAATGGAGCGGCCGACGTAGGGTTCGCGTCGATGCCTGTCTATTCACCGGCGCTGAAAGTAACGGAGCTCTTCGAAGATGAACTCGTGATGGTTGTGGGCCAGAACCACCATCTGGCCAACAGGCAGGAAGTGAAGGTGGATGAGATTGAGGATGAGCGTCTGATTCTGTTTGAACGCGGCGCCTCTATTCGTCGCGCGACCGAACTCTTTTTCGAACGAGTTGGCATTAGTCCCAAATTAGCCCTTGAATCAAACGACACCTACTTCATCAAGCTCATGGTTCAGCACGGACTTGGTATCTCACTCCTGCCGTCCTGGTCGGTGCGTGATGAGGTAATGGCCGGCACCTTATCAAAGTTACGTGTCGAGGGACAAAGATTACAACGGTCCGTTGCCATGGTTTCGTTGGCACGTTTTCAACCTTCGCCAAAACGCGCATTCGTGAATTTCATACTTGGTCATCGAAAGCATCTGCAGGAGACTGCGCGATTATAAGATCATACCGTTTTCATCGTCGCAATCTTTCGTCTATCAACTGAGTCAGCACTTTCTTGCCACTGGCCCACATCGCTGATGAGTACAATGTGCTCAAACTAATCTCACTGCGCGTTGTTTGTACGCTTCACCCGCGGCGGTTATTCTGTAACCTTATGAAATTCAGCGGGCAAGTTTTAGCCGACACCCATTACGCATGGCTGCAATCACCACTTTGTTTATCCCCGGAGTAGGAGTTGTCCAGCAATCGCACACCCTGACTGGTGACATACGCGTTCACCGGAAATTTCATTCTAAAATCCTGAACAATGATCGCGATGTGATCGTGTATTTGCCTCCTGGCTATGAAGATGGTCAGAAAAAGCGCTATCCGGTTTTATATTTAAACGACGGCCAGAATCTATTTGATGGTGCAACCTCGTTCATCCTCGGTCAGGAATGGCGTGTTGACGAGACAGCACAGTCCCTGATCGCCGCCGGACCAATTGAGCCGCTGATCATCGTTGGCATCAACAATACCGGCAAAGATCGAATCAATGAGTACACTCCAATGGAGGACACCAAATTCAAGCAGGGTGGGAAGGCGGATCTCTATGGTCGCCTAATAGTCGAAGAACTAAAGCCTTTTATCGACGCAAACTACATGACACGGAGAGATGCCCGGCATACCGGCCTGGGAGGCTCGTCGCTGGGAGGATTGGTTTCGCTTTATCAGGTTCGCATCTGGATGGATATGGGGACGAAAGAAGGATCAACTCCAGAACAAGATCATCAGAATCTAAACGATGCGCGGCTCCTGCAGGAAGCGCTAGTCAAGAAGGGTTGGAAACCAGGAAAAGATCTCAAATACTTCGAAGCTAAAGGCGCAGAGCACAACGAGAAGGCATGGAGTGCCCGGGTTGAATCAATACTTAAATTCCTTTTTCCACGAAAGATGTAGGATAATCGCTCGTTCCGAAAACTATTGACGATCTGCTCAGAAGGAGAGTCTTTATGGAAAAGTGGATAAGGTCTTCCATTAAGGTAGTTGTATTGTTGGCTTTGGCGTCAACAATACCATTAGTGGCGGCAGCACAGGACCGGGTGACAGTTTTGACGGGTACAGAACTCTCGCGAGTGGTGCCGCCGGGATTCTATTTTCAGGGACTCTCCGCACCCACCCAAATTCGTAACGCAGCGGCCGCGCGCTTTGGTACCAGCCGTTACGTGATCGCTGGACTTGTCGACACCTCCGGGTATGCGGCCGACGTGCGCGCCAGGTACGAAGGATTCCTGATTACGGATTCGCCAATCACCATCGGCGGTAAGCAGCTTGGCACGGGTGCCTATGGGTTCGGTTTCAGTAACGATGCGAAACTAAACGTTCTGGATCTCGCCGGCAAAGAACTACTCTCAGTGAAAACAACCAAAGACAATGGAATGAAACGGCCGCGCCCGCTCATGATGGTCAAATCGGGCAACTCAGTTTTTCTCTACAGTGGCAAAAACTATGCGGTAATTGCCGCGAAGTAAGGTGAAATTTCAGCGGCGCGTTATTGAAAGATTTCCTCGAGTCTAATAAGAATTGTTTGACATGAGATCAGCGGGCGGTTCAGAACGCGGTGGGGTGTTGGATTGTAAGGATCAACTGCACGTTGAGCCAACTAAGGTCTCCGGGCCCTGGAAACAGAAAAATTTTCTGGGATTACTTCTGTTGTTATGCTGGTTCGCTGCCAGTCCTTTCGCAGTTGTGTGTCAACAGTCCCGTCCAACTCCAACTCCAACGCTACAGCGCACGGGCCGATCATATAGTTCGGAAGCAACATTAAAGAAACCCCCGCCGCCCGTACCGCAGGCTCAATCGCCCGTTACCTTTACTGACATTACGAGCCTATCCGGCGTCGATTTCAAAAATGCGGCATCAGTCACATCAGAAAAGTATTTACTCGAAGCTATGGGTGGTGGTGTGGCAATGTTTGATTATGACAACGACGGTCGCATGGATCTCTTTTTCACTAATGGCGCGGCGTTGAAAGATCCGATGCCGAAAGAAGAGATGCCTGACAAGCGGGAAGCGAAATACTGGAATCGGTTCTATCACCAGAAATCGGATGGCACATTTGAAGATGTCACGGAAAGGTCGGGTCTGAAAGGTAACGGCTTTAGCATGGGAGTCGCCGCCGCCGATTATGATAACGATGGTTACACCGATCTTTATGTCACTGGTTACGGCGGCAATTATCTTTATCACAACAATGGTGATGGTACTTTCACCGATGTTACGAAGAAGCTGGGAGTTGCTGCCGGCGGATGGTCCACTAGCGCGGGTTGGATAGACTATGACCGGGATGGCAGGCTGGATCTTTTTGTAGCGCGATATGTTGAATGGGATTTTGCGCTAGGTTCTGTCTACTGTGGTGAGATTCGGGAGGGTTATCGGGCCTATTGTCACCCGGACAATTTCAAAGGCGCTACGAATATCCTCTATCACCAACGGGCTGATGGGTCGTTTGAAGACGTCAGTGCTAAGGCGGGGATTGTGGAGCCCGGGGGCAAAGCGTTAGGAGTTGCCTTCGCTGATTTTGATAATGACGGATTCATGGACATCTTCGTCGCCAACGATAGCGTTCGCCAATCGCTCTATCGCAACCGTGGGGATGGTATGTTTGACGACATAGCCATTTCCTCCGGTGCCGGCTACGACGAAAACGGCAAGACTTACGCAGGCATGGGCGTCGACGCAGCGGACTATGACAATGACGGCTACATGGACATCTTCATTACCACTCTCTCAAACGAAACTTATCCGCTCTATCACAATGATCGCGACCTGAGCTTTACCTACACAACCAACTCCGCGGGTGTTGGACAAATATCTCTATTGTATTCCGGTTGGGGAACTCACTTTTTCGATGCCGATAACGATGGGCTGCGCGACCTCTTCGTAGCCCAAAGCCATGTGCTCGATACGATCGAGAAGACGAACCCGTATCTGAAATACAAACAGACACCACTTCTCATGCTTAATACGGTGAAAGGATTTGTAAACGTGTCTGCTACTGCGGGGCCGGCTTTTAGCAATTCTCTGGCAGGCAGGGGAGCAGCATTCGGCGATCTCAACAATGACGGACAGGTTGATGTTGTTATCGGAGTCCTGGATGGTTCTCCTGTGTTGCTGCGAAACAATGGAACAAAGAACCATTGGCTGGGACTGTCTCTAGT
>JALYXE010000416.1 GCA_030947265.1 Acidobacteriota bacterium | reverse complement strand
GGACGGGTCTGCAGCAACCGTACGAAACTCTTGAGTAACAAACCAGCGCCAATCAGAAGAACCAGGGAGAGCGCGACTTCGCTAACCACCAGAAAACTGCGCGCGTGGTTTCGGCGAATGTTTTCGGTTGAGCCGCGGCTGGCGTCCTTGAGCATGTCGTTAAGGTCTGTCTTCGATATCTGTAATGCAGGCACCAAACCAAAGCCAATGCCTACGAGCGTAGAAAGTAGGAGCGCGAATAACAACACCTTCGAGTCGAGCCCCACTTGTTGGAGACGCGGGATATTTGCGGGCCCCACAGCGATGAGCAGATCGACGCCCCAGGTAGCCAGCAGTAAGCCGACCGCCCCACCAGCGAGGGCGAGCATCAAGCTTTCAATAAGAAGTTCCCGCATTATACGCAACCGGCTGGCGCCCAGCGCACTGCGGATCGCAATCTCTTTTTGTCTTGCCGTCGCTTTTGCCAGCGATAGATTGGCGACATTGGCGCAGGCAATCAGCAATACAAACGCGACGGCGCCAAGCAGAATCAGCAATGCCGGTCGTACATCGCCAATGAGCTCCTTGTGTAAAGGAGCGGCGGCTATGACCACGTTCGTGTTTGATCCGGGATATTGGTGGGTCAACCGGCTGCCAATTGTCCGGAGTTCGGCGTCGGCTTGCGCTACCGATACTCCAGGCTTGGTACGCGCGATCACATTCAGAGTTCGCGCATCGCGCTGGTCACGTTCGGGAGAAGGCCGATCGTTGATGGGCTCCCAAAAGTCCTGATGCTCGGGACGGAAGGGAAACTCGAATCCCGCCGGCATAACACCAATGATAGTCATCGAGGTGCTGCCCAGTCTGATTTGTTTGCCGACGACCTGCGGAGAGCCGCCGAAGCGACGCTGCCACAGTGAATAGCTAATCAACACGACAGATGCGTTTGCGTGATTGTCAGCGGTCGTAAACGTATTCCCCAACTGGGGCTTGACTCCGAGCACCCCAAAGTATTCCGGCGAGACATCGGCTCCCAGAATTCGTTCAGCTTCCTGGCCGTCGCTCGAGGCGATCGCTCCTGAGTTAAGGTAGCCTGCCACGAATTCGAGCGTCTGCGTTTGTGCCTGCACGTCCTTGAAATCCGGAAATGAGAAGACGCCGTGTTGGGGGTGCTCTGTCGGTGCTCCTTCACCTAACTGGACCAGTTGTTGCGGCTCCGGAAACGGCAATGGTCTAAGCAACACTGTATTTACTACGGAGAATATAGCCGTATTGCCGCCGATACCGAGCGCGAGCGTGATCACTACGATAGCGGTGAAGCCTGGTCGTTTTAGCAGGCCTCGTATTCCATAGCGAATGTCTTTCAACAGTGTGTCCATGACTTCACCTCCAATTCGCTTTTCTCGTGTCGGACAAACTCTGGTTTGATCGGGATTGTCAGTCGCAAGCTCGCGCAGACCGGCAACCCAGGGTTCTCGGTCGCAGTCATTCGTAACGCAGAGCAACCAGTGGATCGATCCGGGCTGCACGACGCGCAGGCAGATAACACGCCAACAAAGCCACAAATGCCAACAGTGCGGCTACAGCAATGAATGTAAGTGGATCTTTCGTGGTCACGCCGAAAAGCAAACTAGCGATCACGCGCATCAGGGAGAATGCTCCCACCAATCCTATGGCTAATCCAAGCAACACCATCTTGAATCCCTGTGCAACGATCAATCGCAACACGTCGCGCGTCTGGGCGCCCAGCGCCATGCGAATGCCAATCTCATTAGTTCGTTGCGCGACCGAATAACTCATCACGCCATACAGTCCAACTATGGTCAGGACTAGAGCGACCGCAGCGAAAATCGCCAGCAATGTTGTATTAAACCTGGGCGAGGCGACAGATGCCGCCAGGTACTCGTCCATTGTCTTGACGTTGAAGACGGGCAGCTCCTTGTCCATTGCAGTTACTTCGCGTTGCACTGCAGAAATCAGGGCGTGTGGGTCACCCGTCGTTTTTACGACGACGGTCATTTCGTTGAACGGGATTTGCGCGGTCGGGAGGAAATAGCCGGGCCTGAATTCAGAACTCAGGTTGCGGTTCTTAACGTCAGCTACTAACCCGATGATTTCGCGCATTGCCGGTTTGTCTTCGTCGGTTGAGATGCCCGGCCGGATATGTTTGCCGATGGGATCTTCGTTGGGAAAGAACTTTTGCGCAAACGTTTGATTGACAATCATGACGCCGGGCGCTTGCTTATCGTCGTGCTCGGAGAATTCGCGTCCTTTTAGTTGGGCGATTCCCAACGTCTTGAAATAGCCAGGCGTGATGGCAAAGAAATCCGCCGAAGCCTGCTCGCCTTTTGCCGTCGGACGGCCTTCGATCTCAAATGAGATTCTGAACATGTCACCGCTTAGAGGCAGGGGGATCACGGCGGCGGCAGACCGCACGCCGGGCAACGACTCAATGCGCGCTACGAGGTCGCGGTAAAACTGTGCCTGTTTTGCTGTCGGGTATTTGATTTCCGGGACTCCGACGACGAACGTCAAAACGCTTTGAGAATTGAAGCCGGGATTCACCTGGCGCAACCGCCACAGACTCTGTAGCAGTAACGCCGCGCCTACCAGCAGCACCACCGCAATCGCCAACTCTCCCGCAACGAGTGCGCCGCGAATCCGATTGCGGCGAGCGCCTTCGCCAGATCCGCGGCCACCCTCCTTCAGTGTTTCTGTCAACTGCGTTTTCGAGGCATGAATTGCCGGAACCAATCCGAAAAGGATCCCAGTCAAAAGAGAAACGAGAAACGTAAAGCCGAGCACTCTCCAATCAAGTCTAACCTGCAGCGCTCGAGGAATATCTTCCTTACCGAGGGCCACCAACAAGTCTGACCACCAGACAGCGAGCACCAATCCGAGCGCTCCGCCTGCCAGCGACAGCAGCAGGCTTTCAGTCAGCAATTGCCGCACGACCCGCGAACGACTGGCGCCGAGTGCCGAGCGAATCGCCATCTCCTTGTGACGCGTCATTGCGCGGGCTAGTAAGAGATTCGCGACGTTTGCGCAGGCAATCAAAAGCACGCAGCCGACAGCAGCCAACAGGATCAGTAATGCCGGCCTAACGTCACCCACCAAGCCTTCGAGCGTCGATTCAACTTTACTGCTACGGTGCAAATTCTTATCCGGGTATTGCTGTTCAAGCCTGGCGCTGATAGATGTCATTTCAGCTTGCGCTTGATCCTTTGAGACACCCGGCTTGAGGCGTGCAACCACATACATGTAATGCGCGCCGCGCTCTTCCGTGATTGGCTCCTTGCCTTCCTTGTCAACGGCAACCGTGGTCCACAACTCGACCGGGTCGTTCCGAATTGGAAACTGGAAGGCTCGGGGCATAACCCCGACGATGGTGTAGTTTTTTCCGTCCAGGACCATCGAC
>JALYXE010000413.1 GCA_030947265.1 Acidobacteriota bacterium | reverse complement strand
GTGCTGGAGCTCCCGGCATTGACGCAATAGCGAAGTGATCAACTAAACCGATCGCTTTTCTCCGCAGAGTGATATTTAGCGGCCGGTACAATTCCTGGAGCAGCGTTCGACCTGAATGTTGCGCGATCCTCTCCACACACCGTCACTGCCGCGCTGGAGCGTCAGTATGGAAGAGAAACTTCCCTGCCCTCTAGCTTTCTGGCGCATCTCATCGGTGATGAAAGGATCTCCGGCGAACAAGAATTCATCGATCCAGTATTCAGGATAGCCCGGCCCGGATACGTAAGCATGAATATGGGCTGGAATGGTATGACCTGGATAAGACGCCGGCTTTATGGTACGAAACTCGTATTCACCTTTATGGTTGGTTTGCATAAGACCATGTAAACGGGTGTTGCGATTGTCGCCACCGCTTTCACGAAGCGTTGAGTAGTGACCGGTCGCATCCGTTTGGTAAACCCAAAGGTTGATTCCTTCGAGGGCTGTGTGACCATCGGGGGCATAAATCGTGCCGGAGATTATCAGCGGCTCTCCCGGCTCTTGATCGGAGACCAGGGAAATCTTCCACGGCGCTTTCGAGTTGCTGCCGTTCGCCAACGACTGCCGGGCGAACAGGCTTCCACCGCTTGCGCAGCTTGATAACTCCATAGCGCCCAGGCCGGCGAGCGGCAAAATGATGGCGGCTTTCGAAACATATTGAAGAAAGTTCCTACGGTTCAAGTTCTGCTGGTGTTCAGTCATACTCTGCCCTCGTCATTAAGCTGCGGCCGGGATTCTGTAGTTAAGAAGATCCGTTTTCATCTTTTCCCTGCGAATCCACTTACCTTCCCAAGTGCGCGAGTCCAGAGACCTTCCCAACTCTTGTGCAGGCGTGATTCGTTGGTCCAGCTAGTTTCTAACTTATCTTTCCACAATTGCAGCATCTGCTCGTTGAGGTGTAAAACTCCGTCGCGCGTGACACCCTCTGGAGGTGGAACGAGTGTGGCTAAACGGTCATAAACTCGCGACCGATTACTTTCCTCGACACGCCCCATCAGATGCCAGAGCGTCAGTGAGTCGCGAGAGCGCGCTTCACTCAGCACTACGTCCAATGGACTCTTTAGATCTGGAACATCAACTGCATAACCAAAATCAAGTTTGGCCAATGCTGTGCGAAAAATTTCTGACGCGTCTTCAAAGTAGGGCGTGCCGGGTCCGATGCCGGGGCGAGTGGCGCAGGTGGCTCCCGCCGGCACCATTGATTCGCGATCCTTCAACTGCAATGCAACCCATCCTGAGGTCACGTGCAGGAGTCCCGAACCTTTGTCATCAACTTCCAACGTATAGGCGCAGCCAAGGTCCGCGGCGACTGCGGACGGAGTGTTAACAAAAAACAAGCGCGGCGGCGCCCAAATCTTCGCGCTCATTTTTCCTTGCGCAAGCTCAAGCCGATGTTCGGTTGGTTTTGTTTCAACTAAACGGACGCGCGTGTTTGGATCAATCTCGACCTGGCCAATCGATCCGACATCGATTTTCGCCCTTGAGGCGTCATCGGTTTCCAACCACTGACCGACGGCGAGCCGTCCTTTTTCGCTAATTCGAGAGGACCCGATTGTTGGCGTGCCATTTAGCCGGGCTACCTCCCAGGTAGGCCGAGACTGACGCGAATAGAACCACAGGGCCGCAAAGCCGGCGATCAAAAGCAGGCCTGCAGCCAAGCCGGCCAAGTCAGGTCGCCAAACTCTGAACCGCGATGAAGATTGTTTCCTCGATTGCGTCTTCTGTCTGTTACTTTGCGTTGCCAGATGAGACTGGAGATCCAACCATAGTGAATCCGGAGCGGAGAGATGTGGCAGACGCTCGGCGAGTTTGATACCTAACTTGATCTCTTCAAACTCTGCACGACAGCGATTGCAGGCAATTAAATGTTCTGCAACCTCCTGTGATTCTTCCGATGGTATTTCGCCGTGGCAATAAGCGGATAACTTTTTTGTGACGTGCTTCGAAAACATTTCTAATCTCCCAAAAAAACTGAAACCATAAGACCTGGAATTTGCCTGACAGGCAGGAATGCCTGTCCTACTCAAGAACTTGATCCCGCAAATGCGATAACTTCCTGGCGAGCGTTTGATGGCCCCGATTGAGGCGGGAGGCGACTGTTCCTTTCGAACAACCCAGGACGCCGGCAATCTCCTCGTAAGACAGTCCTTCGACATACTTCAGCAGAATCGCCATGCGTAGCTTGGGCCTTAGTTCCTTGATGGCGGCTTGAACAGAATCGGCAACTTCAAGCTTGGCGAAAAGCCTTTCCTGCGGTCTTCTATCTTCGAGCTTGCTCATCGGAATGAACTCTTCAAATGCCAGAAAGCGCCTGCGCTTTCGGTGTTCATCGGTGCATGTATTGACCACGAGACGATATAGCCACGTCGTAAACGCCGAGTCTCCCCGAAACTGGTTAATGGTGGTCATCAACTTTAGAAAGATCTGCTGTGAGACGTCGCTTGCTGCTGCCTCATCACCACCGAATGAATAAACCGCAATGGAAAACACCCGATCTTTGTAGGTCTCAAACAACACGCGAAAAGCCTCACGGTCGCCCTCCTGACAAGCCCCAATGACGCTCTCGTCAATAATTGTTTCCGCCATTACAGCGCGCTGCTCCATCCGGTGCCCCCGTCTTGACCTAACAAACATAAGACGGAGAGGGCTTCGGTTTTCTTCCATCAAACTATCGATCGGATCAGTTGGCTGGTAATAATGTAGCGGAATGAGGGTCCCTGACAAGATTACTACAAACCCGGCTTTGACAAATTTAACTTATGCGCGGAGTTTGTCTGGACTGCCACCAGTGGAATGGGGTGAAAACTCGCCGGAACCGGATTGGCAGTTAGTAGGTAAGCCGAGGGGGCCGCCCCTCAAGATCCAAGGCCACTCAAAATTGATATAGCCACACAAGCAAGAAGAATTTACAGGTTGGGAAGGGGGCAAAGCGCAGCGCGCCCCCGCTCAAGATCCAAAGCCGCAAACATTCAATCCACCAGACTTCTCTCAGGTTGAGTGGAGTTGAAGCTTGAACTTGAGCGGGGGCGCGCTGCGCTTTGCCCCCTTCCCA
>JALYXE010000379.1 GCA_030947265.1 Acidobacteriota bacterium | reverse complement strand
ACGCGGTGTTCAATAGTCTAAAGTTCAGACCAAAACCAACAAATTATTTCGCGCCTACAGCGCTCAAAGAAGTTTTTCGTCTTTGGATTCCTGGGGCCGTTGGCCCAGGCTGTTGCATTTCGCGCCTTTGGCGCTGAAACCAGCTGCACTGTCTGGGTCCAAAGGTCGTCTGTCCCACAACAGATTCCACTGCGCGCAAACTAACAGTTTGCGTTACAAAACGATCACTTGCGCAGCAAACTAACAGGTTGCGCCACAAATAAAAAGGACGGCTCCGAAAAGCCGCCCTCGTTTGCTTCGCCACTACTCTAATAATCAGTTCGCTTCACTAACTTCTATACGGTCACCTTTTTGCAAAATAGGGTCGGGAATCTTACCGGTCTGGATTTTCTGTAGATTATGTTCCTCAGTCGTCAGGCGGCCGTCCGCTCCCTGCCGTGAAACACGAACTTTAGAACCGGCGCTCCTGTTGGCTCCACCACTGGCCAATATAGCTTGTGTGAGAGTAAGTCCCGGGTGGAAGGCCTTTTGGCCTGGCGAATTGATTTCCCCGCCGATAAAAAAGAACTCGGTCGGAGTCGGCTGCATCCCCGATACCTTTATCGCATCGCCGGGAACCACCAGCGTGGATGTTAAATTGGGATCCTTAAGATCGACGATAAAGGGGGTGCGACCTTGATGGGTGATGGTGGCGCAAGCTGCTTCGGGAAGCATTAAAGCTTCGGCCAATATTGCGTAGAGAGGCACCGCTTCTCGACGCAGAGTCATTGTTCCTGGCGCCGCAACAAAACCGGTGATGTTCACTGTGTGACTGGCGTAATCGCGCACATTCACTAGAACTGTCGGATTGTCGAAAAGTTTTAGTCGTTGGCGCAAAAGCGCGGCAATCTCGGGAGTCGTCAGTCCGGCCACAGCAATAGGATCGCCTGCCAACGGATATTCGACTAATCCTCCTTCGAGTATGGTATAGAGCGTCGAGCTCCGGGTCGGATTGTCAGCGAGCTGAATGTCAAGAACGTCGTTAATCCCGACGCGATAAACCTGACTGGATGCGCTCTCTATAGAAGAAGTGGAATTCGTAACGGAGGTTGGCGGTGACGTATTACTCGAGGCCAATGGTTTCTCGGTCCCCGTTACAACCTTCGAGGTATCCAACGCGACGTCGGTCGTGCTGACGCTGGGAAGCGATTTGTCCGAAGGGTTGTTGCTACGACGGGAAGCAACCGCCTGGGTGTGATTGTTGAAATCGGGCTTTGCGCGAGATTGAAGAAGAGGGTTGCCTGTATTCGCGCCTGTCGCAGCCACTCTGGACTCCCGTCCCAAAACGCGCGCCCGGGTCGCATTAGCGGGATTTTGATTCGGAGTTGCGGTCAGGGAACCCGATTGATTGCTGGCGGCAGTTACCGATTTTACCTGGGCAGGCGTAGTGATGGTTACGCTGGCAATCAATAAAACAGGGGCAATTGTTAGGTTTTTCATAATCGTTTTGAGTCTCTTCGAAAAAAATCCAGCTTTGCGGGTGCCTGGTGAACGTTCCAAAAACCACTCTGTGGGTAATAAACACTCAAAAAGGTCCGTTTTTTAGAAGAATTTGTGTAAAGCAAGCGGTGTGAAGAGCAATTAGTTTGTTTGGGAATTAGGAATGTGACCGAGAACTTCGAAGCAGGGCTATTTGTTTGAGGCTATTTGTTCTGGAGCTATTTTCTCTGTCTTGGCGCGGGCAAGCTTGTTGAGGTGGAAAACAGGTGGGGCCAAAGATGGGCAAAACGTTCGCGAACGAGATTCTCAACATCGTCGGCGGTCTCGCACTTAAGGCATTCTTCCGCAATGACCCGCGCATCACGAGAGTCGATGCCTGTGATAGCTCGACGAACACGAGGAATCGCTGTTGGTGTCATGCTTAGATCTGTGCCCCCTAGCCCTATCAGCAACACGGCGTAGGCCGGTGTCGAAGCCATCTCCCCACAAACGATCATCGGAATTCCGGCGTTGCGTGCTGCCTTGAGGCTGCGTTCAATACTCTGGAGGACGGCTGGGTGGAGCGTCCGAAACCATTCCGCGACTTCGTCATTGCCGCGGTCGACGGCAAGCGTATATTGCACGAGGTCATTTGTGCCCAACTCGAAGAAGTCAACGATTTTCGCGATGTTGTCAGCCATGAAAACTGCCGAGGGAACTTCGATCATGGCACCCACGCCAACTTCGGCAAAAGCACGCCCCGCCTTCGTCAGGCTGGTTATCTCTTCCTGGATTATTCCCCTGGCGCGTCTGACGTCACTCACGTCGCCAACCATGGGCAACACGATTTTCAAATTTCCCGTATCCGCCGCACGCAAAATTGCGCGAACTTGAGTGCGCATCACATTTTCATTTCGCAGGCCAAAGCGAATCGCGCGCAGGCCAAGCGCCGGATTTTTTTCCGGATCCGCCAATTGCATTCGCAGGCTTCCGCCACCCAGGTCGAATAGTCTGATAATCGCTCCGTCATCCCCCGCGAGCCGGGCGATCTCTTCGTAGGCCAGGCGTTGCTCGTCCTCGGAGACCATGACGCCGCGTCGCGCAAGCAAAAACTCTGAACGGTAAAGTCCCACACCACGCGCACCATATTTTTCAACACCCTCAAATTCTGCGGGCACCTCGACGTTGGCTCTCAATATTATTTCTACGCCATCCTTTGTTTGAAGAGGACCGCGCGCTTTTGGATCGACAGCTCCTGTCCGTTTTACTCGAGTTGCAGTTTCGGCGTTGTAGCGTTCAAGCGTAGGGCTCGAAGGATGCAGAATGACTTCATTGCGATCTGAGTCAACGATGATCTTGTCACCGGTTTTGGTCCGGCGGTAAAAGTCGCGCAGGCCAACCACAGCAGGAATGCCGATTCCTCTCGCAAGAATCGCCGTATGCGACGTCCAGCCACCAGTATCAGTGGCGAGCGCACGCGCATGATCGAGGTCCAGTTCGGCTACGGCGGAGGGAAGTAGATCCTGAGAAACTATTACCGCGTCCTCCGAAAGTATGTGATGTTGAGGCTGTGCGCCGCTGAGGGCCACAAGCAAACGCTGCATAACGTCTTCAATGTCAGACCCGCGCTCGCGAAGGTATTCATCTTTTATTTCTGAATACAGTGACAAGAGCCTGTCGCCAACTACCTTTACGGCCCACTCGGCATTCGCGTGCGCCTGGGTTATGTATCGATCAATATCACTAAGAAGTTTTTCATCCTCCAGCAAAAGCAGGTGGGCATCGAAAATATAGGCGTGATCTTTTCCCAGGCGTTCCTCGGCTTGTTTTTTAATGGTGAGAACCTGCCGGCTCGCGAGGCCAACAGCGGAGCGAAAGCGCTGAAGCTCGGCCTCCACATCCGCATCCCTAATCCTCCAGTGATAAATATGCTGATATCCATCGTGCATTCGCAGGACTTGACCAATCACAATCCCTTCAGAGACACCCAGGCCCTTAAAGCGGATCTCTTGAGATTCTTCCATCATCTCGAGGGGCCCAGTTCGATTTCGCCAAAGCCTTCGGCGAAAAGCTCTGCGATCGCGTTCATCGCTGCCTCTTCGTCTATTCCCTCCGCGCTTGCCTGGAGCTCTGTTCCGCGGCTGGCGGCAAGCATGAGAACGCTGAGAATTGACTTAGCATCTGCGGTTGCGCTGCCGTCCTCGCGTCGCAATAGCACGTCGCTGTGGAACCCACAGGCTATGCGCACGAGTTTTGCCGCGGCCCTGGCGTGCAATCCGAGAGGTGCTTTAACCAGAAGGGTGCGCTCGACCATCAGTTTGCGCCACTTTTTTCGGGAGGCGCTAGAAGATCGCCTGCAAGGTAGATTCCCTGCCGCCCAAGATCACAAACGCGGCGAGCTGTCTCCACAAGTGAAACATTACCTGATTGGCTCGCCAGCTTGATTACCATGGGCAGATTAACGCCGGTTACTACTTCAAACTTACCGTCGTCTAAAAACATCGAGGCAATGTTAGTCGGCGTGCCGCCAAACATATCAGTCAGCAGCAGCACGCCGGCGCCCTGAGATACGCGAGTGATCGCGCGTTGCACTTCATCTCGGGCGGCATCTACGTCGTCGTGCCACCCGATCGAAACGGCAGTAATAAAAGAGATTGGCCCGACAATCATTTCAGCCGCCGCCAACAGTTCGCCCGCAAGCTGGCCGTGCGTCACAATTACGCCTGCTATCTTGCGGGCCTCTTCCCTGGTTGCTGACTGGGGTGGATTACTGCTCATCGATCGCTCCTTCTCTACATATTTGGAAACTCGTCAGCGTTCGCGTGGGATTCGGCTAATGGTGACGGTTTGATTTTCTCACGTCGCGGTGGACTACGTGGGCGTCAAAACCGCCCCGCCGAAGCCGCCGCCCCAGCGCGTTTGCGACCACTACCGAACGGTGCCGTCCTCCCGTGCAGCCAATTCCGACTGTCACATAAGATTTTCCTTCACGTTGATAGAGAGGCAAAAGGTAGTCCAGCAG
>JALYXE010000361.1 GCA_030947265.1 Acidobacteriota bacterium | reverse complement strand
GGGGCGAAGAGGCGAAGCCCTACAGATCGAAAGGACCCACCGGCATCGCAGTTCGGACACTGATCAAAATCGTAAGTCGCGCGAGCTCGCGCAACGGTAATTAACAAAGCGAACTGCGCTCAATTGTGTACATCGTCTGTCTTCATTCGTGAACACTAACTAACCCGCGGCGTACACGAAAGCCAACTCTGTTGCGTTTTCCCGACTCCTGCCCGTGGCATTAAACTTGATATGAGACCAACAAAAGCCAAAGGAGCGGTCGTCCCACTCGAAAAAAGTCCTCGCCCCACCTCGACGGCCGCTCGAGGAATCCAAAGCCGCTCCTTTGGCCGCCCAAATCCTACCGCGGTTTCTGTAAAAATCCAGCCAAGTCGGTGCAACTACCGGTAGTAGCCTAATCAGAAAGTGTTATAATTTCATCGATTTGCCGCTTGGCAAACAGTCGTCTTCCATCATGCTTGCTTTGAGGGAGTCGAAAAATCCGCAGTGACTGATTACTACAAAATTCTTGGAATTAGGCGAAGCGCCTCAAAATCTGAAGTCAAATCGGCTTACCGGAAACTTGCCAGGTTGCGCCATCCCGACGTTAACGGCGGTTCGGAGAGTGCAGCTCGGGAATTCGCGCTTCTCTCTAAAGCTTATGGGGTGCTGAGCGATCCGCAGGAACGAGCCTACTACGATGAAAAACTGAGCGCGCATTCTAATAGCGGATTCTCCTTCCTTCATTCAAATAATCCTCATGCGCGCAGGGCACGAAATCTCACGGTGCAGGCGAGGTGGGATCGAGTTGTCGATGAAGTCCTCGAACGAGACCGCCAGGAAAACCGGGAGCGGCAGCGCGCCGTATTCACCACCGTCTCATTATTTCTCTCCACTTTCTTTGTAGCGATGATTCGACCTCATTTGTGGGAGACGTTTGACTACGCCGGACTGGCGATTGTGCTTACTCTATTTGTGATAGGTGTATGGCATCTCACGACGCGCTTGCGTGAATACTTTAACCATTACACCTACAAGCCAAAAGTTATTCAGGACTCCATTATGGGTGATGAGGAGAAGCCCGAACAACCTTTTACTCGATTCTCAGCTTACACGTTCCTGCTTGTTGGGTATGCCGTCAGCATCGGCATAGGACTCGTAGTCGGTTGGCACGCGCAGGAGTTCTTCGGTGGCTTAACAATGCTATTCCGCCATAAAGTGGAAGTCGTTCAGTCGAGCATGCTTTTTCAGTCGTCAACGGCGCTGCTGATTCCCGACCTGGTCGTTTACCCTCCCATCGCTGTCTTGATTGTGGATACAATGCAGGCCGTAACCTCCCGCATTGATTAAGCTGCCGGCCGATACTGCGATCTCTTGAAGGAAATGCGAACTGGCGAAAAATATTGGAGAGGTTTGTGCTTTGCCACGGTAATTTTGGGAATTACCGGTCCGATATCGGCAGCAGAGGTGGGTCCTGGAGCGTACGCCGCCCATCGTGCGGTCGTCATCGAGGCAGAAATCAGCCTCCTGCAGGATCAAGCCGTCCGAAAGTCTTTGACTCCACTTCAGTTGGAAATTGAAAAGCAACGGATGCGTTTAGGCTCCGCTGAAGTTGAAGAACGACGCGCTGCCGTGACTCTGTTAGGTGCCATGCACCATCCCGAAGCTTCGCGTTTGGCAGTTTCCGCGCTGAAAGATTCTTCAGCGATTGTCAGAGCTACGGCAGCAGCGTCGATTCTCTCCTTGCCTGTGGAGGAAAGCGCCGCAAATTTGATCCCGTTGCTAAATGATAAAGATGAGTTTGTGCGCCGGGAAGCTGCATTTGCGTTGGGAAAAACTCGGAGCCCTACGGCCGTGTCATTTCTCATCGAACGCCTTCTGAATGACAAGAAAGATGAGGTGAGAGGTGCGGCAGCAGTCGCGCTTGGTCAAATCAAGGCCGCCGCGGCAGTCTCCCCCCTCGCCTCTGTTCTAAATCGGCAAGATGGCTTGACGTCTTCGAAAAGAAAACAAAAACGTAAGAAACCACAGGACGCGTTTCTGTTGCGAGCGGCAGCCCGCTCGCTGGGTCAAATTGGAAGCAATGCCGGCTTGGCGGTTCTTATCGCGGTGCTCCAGGACGAAAAAGCCGAAGATGACGTCAGAAGAGAATCAGCGTCCGCGCTGGGTGTAATTGGAGATCCGTCAGCCCTGCCGGCGCTTCGGGAAGCATTGACAGCTCGTGATCCCTATCTTTCTGAGGCAGCCGATAAAGCGATACGAAATATTTTACGGTCAAAGACTCGTAGCGGTAATTGAAATAATCGCCATCTAAAAGCTGAAACCGCCAAACACTATTAAGTGAACGGCGCTTTCTCTTTTTTGGATTATGAAAGTTTTAGCTTTCGGCCTTTTCTCCTCGACTTTGACTCTTCTTCGCAGCTTTGGTGGCCGGCGGGATGGGCAGACCAACTCCGCCCGAAAGTGATTCCTCGATCTCCGGCTCTTCTTTGGGTACCGGCAAGTCGTGAATGAGCGCACCGCCTGAACTCTTTGAGAAGATCAGCTTATGTGTGTACTCGTCCAGATCGATGTGAACGAGATCGCCCAACCCAACCTGTCCTGTCGCCACAAGGTTTGAAAGCGGGTATACCAGAAAACGTTCCACCGACCTCTTTAGGTGCCGCGCTCCGTATTTAAAGTCCAGGCCTTCTTTCAAAAGCGTCTCCTTCGCATTGGCGGAACATTGGAAAACGAACTTGGTCCCGGCTGATTGCATAATGCGATCCTGTACGGCCTGAAGTTCCAACTCAAGAATCTGCCGCAGGTGATGTTCCTTCAACGAGCGGAACACAACGACCTTGTCTATGCGGTTCATGAATTCAGGCGAAAACTTTCGCCGGGCCGCTTCCACGGCAGTTCTGTAGATTTTCTGATCCACTTCAGTGTCGTTGGGGTTCTTCGTTCCTTTGCCTGGGGCAAAGCCAATACCTCCTGATATTAGTTC
>JALYXE010000358.1 GCA_030947265.1 Acidobacteriota bacterium | reverse complement strand
GTTGGCCCCTTTTCTTCCTTGCTTTCAGAACTTGTTTCGCTAGTTATTTTACCGCTCGGCGATTGTTCGATGTCACGCGCTTTTCCCTGTGCTTCATTCTCGGTCATCTCAATCCCTTTCTAAATCAATTTCTATTCTCTTAGGTCATTCTCCCTGATCGAGCGAATAGCCTCGTTCACCATCAAAGTTATAAAGATTTTCCGTCTTGATGAAATCGAAGCCGGCATCCGCAACGCGTTTAAGCAGCGAAATTATCTGCGGGTGCGAGACGGCTCCGCCGTCCGAGGATACAAAACGACAGCGCCAATGATCTGAACAAAAGGTTTCCGCGTGACCGCCCGGCCATACTTTGACACCGCGATTGCTCATCATTGTGAGCTTAGTGCCATCTCCGCTGAGTTTACTTAGCGAATCCCCAAGATCGTTAGCAGTGCCCGTGGTCCAATCCAGAAAAACGTCGACGCCCACTAAATCTTTCTGCGAACGTTTCGGCGACGGGGCCGCCGCCTTCGCCGCCGGCGCTGTCTCCTCAGCGGATTTGTATTTAGCGATCTTCAGAGTTTGGGGCGTCTGGCCTACTCGCTTCGCAACAGCCTCGGCAAATTCTTTCGTACCCACCTTCTGTTTGCTTTTGCCTTCTTCATAGATATCGTAAGTGTGAATTCCATCCTCGAGAGTCCGTAGCCAGGCGTTATGTACGCGTTCGGCCACCGTTGTTTCGCCGATATGGACCAGCATCATCACCGCGCCTAAAAGTAAGCCTGAAGGGTTCGCCAGATTTTGCCCCGCGCGACGAGGGGCGGAGCCGTGAATAGCTTCAAACATGGCAACGTGCTCGCCAATATTTGCCGAACCGGCGAGTCCGACAGAGCCGGCAATCTGAGCGGCTACGTCCGACAGCACGTCGCCATAAAGATTTGGCATTACGAGGACATCAAAAACTTCCGGCGTGTCGGCTAGTTTTGCAGCGCCGATATCCACGATCCAATGCTCGTTTCCGATGTCTGGATATTCGGCGGCAATCTCGTCAAAGACTTTGTGGAACAAGCCATCTGTTAGCTTCATTATGTTGTCTTTGGTGAAGCAGGTGACCTTTTTGCGATTATTCCTGCGCGCGTATTCAAAGGCATAACGCACGATCTTTTCCGAGCCGGGACGCGAGATCAATTTGAGGCACTGGAATACTTGTTCGGTCTGCCGGTGCTCAATGCCGGCATAAAGATCCTCTTCATTTTCACGAACGATAACCACATCCATAATCGGATGTTTGGTCTCAACGAAAGGATGATATGAAACGCAGGGCCGGACATTGGCATAAAGGCCCAGCGTCTTGCGAACAGTGACGTTCAAACTCTTGTAGCCGCCACCCTGCGGCGTAGTAATGGGTGCCTTGAGAAATACTTTTGTGCGACGCAAAGAGTTCCAGGCGCTCGGCTCTATGCCCGAACTGTTGCCCGCCAGATAAACTTTCTCTCCAATGTCTATTGTTTCAATCTCGAGCTCAGCGCCCGCTCCTTTAAGAATATGCAGGGTCGCCGCCATGATTTCCGGCCCGATGCCGTCGCCGTGCGCGACGGTGATGGGAACAGATTTAGACATATCGCAATCGAGACCTTTCGCAAATTAATGAATTGAGTGTGAAGCAATATATTCCAATGACCGCGTCACAAGCAATCACCAAAGGCGAAATACGGTTTGTTGTCAGTGGTCCGTAGTCAGTAGGCATAGCTATTAGCTTGGGGGTCAGACAAATACAGAACCCGGAGCGGTAGCGACGGGGTTATCTTTCATACCACTCGAGTGCAGTGCGCAATTCACCCGGTCGCTACCGCTCCCGGTTCTGTACTTGTTGACCCACGATGAAAGCAGTGGGCGGTAGGCAGAGGTCACACGGCAGGAGCGGTCGGCAGTGAAGGCACCACTGACCACCAACCACTGACCACTGACTGGCCTTGGAGCTTGAACTCCAAACCGGGCTTGGGGCATACTTAGTGCCGTCCATAATTCCTGCTCTCGCGCATCAGTGGTGACTGCGCCTGTCAGTGATCGTGAAGCGACCCGCGTTCGGCTGAGGAGAGAGTGAGGCAGTTGTCAACTTGTTAGAAGCCGCTCTCGAAGTTTAAGAGCATCGGGTGCGTCGCGTTTCGTCAAAGGATGTCAAGTAACTCCCCCGCTTGAGTCTCGGAATCTAATTTAGCCCGCGCTTCATTCGATCTAAAGAATAGGAAACAGAAATGGGTACGAAACTTTATGTGGGAAACCTCTCGTTCCGCACTACGAGCGAGGAACTGCGCGATGCGTTCGCGGCAGTGGGTACAGTGGAATCAGCTTCCGTGATCGAAGATCGCGATACCGGACGCTCACGCGGTTTTGCGTTTGTGGAAATGGCAACTGCGGAAGAGGCGGCTGCGGCGATCGAGCAGTTTAACGGCAAAGATTTTGGCGGCCGTAATCTAACAGTCAATGAAGCGAAGCCTCGAGAGGATCGTGGTGGTCGCGGTGGTTATGGCGGTGGTGGAGGCCGCGGTGGAGGTGGAGGGCGCGGCGGCTATGGCGGTGGGGGTGGCGGTGGCGATCGTGGCGACCGCGAGCCCCGCTGGTAGAAACCTGGGGAACAGGGGAAAAGGGTAATAGGGCAAAAGCGGGGTTGCTTTTACCCGGTTTCCCGGTTCCCCTTTTCATTTCCTCGCTGCCGGGGTGATCTTCAGTTTAAGTCGCTCGCCGCCGCGCAATAATTCAATTTCATATTCCTGTCCGGCCTTCATTTCGCCAAGTGCGTACGTATAGTCATAAACGTTTCGCACGTCGCGACCAGCCAATTTCACAATCTTGTCTCCTGCCTTGAGTCCAGCCTTTGCCGCCGGCGAATCATCGCGCAAACCGTCAAGCAACAGTCCGTCATTTGAATCCGCATAATTGGGGATAGTGCCGAGATAGACGCGAAAGCCCATGGAACGTCCCGTCGACTCGCTTTTTGCGACGGAATACGCGGGCCGTTTGTCATTACTGTCGATACCGTGAATTAGGAGCGCAACGAAACTAAGTATGCGTGCTTCGTCCCTATAATTAATCTTATCGGCGGTGTCGGAAGGTTTGTGGTAGTCCTGGTGAGTTCCAGTCCAGAGAAATAATACGGGAACCTTCTTTGCGTAAAATGATGAGTGGTCACTGGGGCCATAACCATCCTCTGTTAGCGTTATATCGATTGGCTTGACTCGAACGACGCTCACGATAGTTCTGCCATTGGCTCCAGTGACAATTGGAGTGCCCATGCTCGCAGGGTCTGACACCTGACTATCTTTCGGCGCTTCGCCCGGTCGCTCGGCTATGGCAGTGACCCTCATTCTCTCGGAGGGGTTGGCGCCATCCACGAGCTGCCGCCATTCCTGCGCCGTGCCGGCGCCCCCGACTATAAGTTTGTTGTCTTTCATCCGCCCAATCATGTCCATATTAATCATTGCCACCGTATTAGCGAGCGGAATAGTGGGATGATTGACGTAGTAGTTCGAGCCGAGCAAGCCTTCTTCTTCACCACTGAATGCCATGCACACGATCGTGCGACGTGGCCTGTGCCCGGGCGATGTAAACCAGCGGGCGAGTTCGAGCACGCCTGCCACACCGGAAGCGTTGTCGTCAGCCCCGTGATGTATTTCGCCTTCGCGCGGCGCGAGGCTCCCTTCACCGCCGCGTCCCAGGTGATCGTAATGAGCGCCGATCACGATCGCTTCATTTTTTAGACTTGGATCTGAACCTTCGAGAATGCCAATAACGTTAGCCGCGGGCCCTTCGCGACGATTGATGTCGACTGAAAGGGAAACTAAACCCTTAAAATTGACCCATGGTGCAATCCCCTGTTTCACTGACTTTAAAACGAGGGAAAGATCAGAGCCCGTTAGAGTCCGGAAAAAGCTGCGGCTCGAAATGATTACAACAGGCAATCCACTATCACCAGCGCTATTGTCATAATGCAGTCGCGAAAGGGGTTCGTCGCCGAACTGCTCTTGTAGCGAAATGAGGATCAGGGCTTTGGCGCCAGCATTTTTCGCGGCAATCGCTTTCCAGCGTGGTTCCTCATAACGCGCGAATCCGCTATGAGGGTTGTCGCCGTCTGGTCTCCCTGCGAAAGCGAAGGCAATTTTTCCCGCAGCGTCGACTCTCGAATAATCGTCGTACTTTAGATCGGTGGCGGTTATTCCAAAGCCGACAAACACAGCCGGTACTCTTTCTATCTCTCCATTTGATGAAAATCCGAGCGGCATCCAGTCTTCACCCACTCTTAAAGCTAGAGGAGCATCAGGTTTCGTATTGAGTCGAAGCGCGTTGTTTTTGCCAAGCTGAACGCCCTCGATGTATGGAAACGGTTGCATATACGAATCGTAATATCCCACCGCCCCGCGCTTTCGGCTGAGGGATACCTCTCTTCGAGCACCGGGCTTAAGTCCGAGCCGTTTAAATTCGTCCTCGACATAGCGCGCTGCGGCCATCGCTGTCATCGTGCCCGTCCGCCGGCCTTCCAGCGCGTCGGAGGCAAGATAGGTCACATCTTTCCGCAGCCGATCCGCACTCGAGGGGTTTAATGTAGCGACTGGCTGTTGCGCTAGTGCGGCGATCGCAATTGTGAGGAGGAGCGAAAGATTCAAGAATTTCCGAATCATGATGACCTCTTTCGTAACGACTTTTTATGCCGCCGCCCCTTCAGGACTTGAATGCTTTTGAGATTGGTACACAGGGCGGTTTGCTGTGTCGAAACTCATGTTTCTGAAAGGAAACATCCTACATCGCTGCACAATACAGAACCGTTGGCGGTAGCCAATGGATGCT
>JALYXE010000315.1 GCA_030947265.1 Acidobacteriota bacterium | reverse complement strand
GTTCATTGGTGTCTTCACTTTTCTCGTGGCAGTTGGGGC
This sequence comes from Acidobacteriota bacterium, assembly GCA_030947265.1. GTDB lineage: Bacteria > Acidobacteriota > Blastocatellia > Pyrinomonadales > Pyrinomonadaceae > PSRF01. Next base: position 3,579 of record JALYXE010000315.1, on the reverse strand, counting down.
TGCCATCGCGGTGATACCAAACTTGCCGCTGTTTCGCGTGCTTCTCGTAACTCAGGTAATTAATGGCTTGCTTTTACCCGTCATTCTTTTCGCTATCCTTCGCCTGGTAAACGACCCGGACTTGATGGGTGCGCATTTGAATGGGCCCCTCTACAACCTCGGAGCCTGGGTAACAGCTATCATCGTCACTGCATTGTCACTCTTATTCATTCTGACGACGCTTTTTCCAAAGTTCTCGCAATTGTAAACGGGACGTTGTCCCGCAAGGCACGCACGATTCTTTCTCGCCAACACAAAGAATCAGTGATAAAAGAAGCTATCCGGCTTCTAAAATGTGGGTTCTCCAAGGCAGAATAAGGCAACAACGTGAATCGTCCCCGCACGAAAAACAAGTTCGCTCTCTTCTTCATGGCTACGGCCGTGGTAGTGCTGGCGATTTATCTCATTGTCAGGTTTGACTACGCCCTTCGTGAGTTGCTGCGTGCGCAAATGGGGGGATTGGGGTCCGAGGCCGACACGATCGTCGGCGTTCTCCGGCTAATTTTTCTGGCCATCCTTGCCTACCTGGTGGTGCGGGCGCTTAACTCGCTCATTTTTGGACTGGCGTTTCGTTTTCGCCGAGGATTTGAAGCTCCAACTCTAGTTCGAAACGTTTTTTCCATTGTTGCCTTCACCGCACTATTATTTCTTATCTTCACCTCGATATTCCCGAAGGTTAACCTTGGAGCTCTATTCACAACCTCCGCCATCTTCGGCGTAATCCTGGGGCTCGCGCTGCAAGATACACTGGGAAACTTCTTTGCGGGCATATCGCTGCAAGCTGATCGACCGTTTCAGGTAGGGGACGTGATCGTGGTAGGCGCACAAAGGCATACTGGAGTGGTCGAGGAGATTACGTGGCGGGCTGTTAAGATCAGAACCTTTTCCAACCATGTGGTGTTGATAAGCAACAGCACGGCCGCGAAGGAGCCAATCGAAGTTAGTCCGCGCAACAACTTGAATGCCCGGCTTGTCTTTTTCAACACCCTGTTTACCGATTCACCTGCGAAGACCATCCACGTGGTTAGAGAAGCCGTCCGCGAAGCTGACAATGTCTCGCAGAAGATTTCTCCCGTTGTTCGCATCAGGAATCTTGGGGAGAGCGCCGTGGAATATGAAGTCAAGTATTGGCTCGACGACTATGCGAAACACAACGACACGGATGCATTAGTGCGCCAACGAATCTGGTATGCATTCCGTCGCGCAAATCTCAACTTTGCCTACCCCACTCGAACCCTGCTGGTGCAACGTGCATCCAGGACTGGCGAGAGTGATGGTGATGGTGGCGCAATCGTGGAACGGCTGGCTGCGGTCGATATCTTCGCCCCGCTTTCCACAGAAGAAACAACCATGCTTGCCCAGGCAGCAACGAGCCATATTTTTGCGCCGGGCGAAACAGTCATACGCGCCGGAGATCCGGGGTCATCCATGTTCGTCGTCCACAATGGTCGCGTAAGCGTGCAGGTCACCGAAAACGGCCGGCCGCGCACGGTCGCAACGCTTAGCGACGGGGCTTTCTTTGGAGAGATGGCTTTATTCACCGGTGAGCCGAGAACCGCAAATATCATCGCGCTGGAGGAGACAGAAGTTCTCGAGATTGGGCATGGCGCAATGAAGGGCGTCTTCGAAACCAATCCCGACCTCGTCGAGTCGCTCAGCCACATCATTGCGGAGCGCAGACAAGCGTTGACCGCGAGCGAGGATTCTTCATCCACCGATGACGACCAATCTGCCGGACTCCTCTCTTCCATAAAGCGCTTTTTCGGTTTGAAATAAGTACCGGTTAGCGCAGTTTGCCAGCTTCACCGCTCAATTTTCCGCGAAAATGGCATGAATTTAGCGTTTCAGCAAGTTCGTCCGAACTTGACAGAAGAACACTCAGGTATTATTATTACGACACGCTCATCGGCAGGACTAGCGAGAAATAACGGCATGAGCAGTGAAGTGAATTAAGGAGGACAATCAAGATGACTATAGTTCGCTATGACCCTTTTCGTGACCTACGCACTTTACAGGAAGAAGTAAATAGGCTGTTTTCGACGAACCTGACTCGAGGGTTCGGCGAGGAAGGTATAGGAAGAGGCGCCTGGAACCCGAGTGTCGATATCTTCGAAAACAAGGAACACATTGTGCTCGAGGCGGAACTCCCGGGAATGAATCGGGAGGACTTCGAGCTCTCGGTGGAGAACAATGTCATTACGTTGCGCGGCGAGCGTCAGTTTGAAAAGAAAGATGACACCGACAACTACCACCGCGTCGAACGGTCTTATGGCTCGTTTACACGTTCCTTCACACTACCCCAGACCGTCTCAGCGGACGGAGCGACGGCCGAATATCAAAATGGCGTGTTGCGCGTGACTCTTCCGAAACGTGAAGAAACGAAAGCGCGCCGCATCAAGATTAGCGGCGAAGGGGCTGGTAAAGCCAAGACGATCGAAGCTAAAGCCGAGGACGCCAGCACTGATAAATCCAGTCAGGCGGCTGGAGGTCGCTGAGCTTCTTCATCTGGGATAGACGAGAGCGGGGTTATCAGACGGAGACGACTGAGCCCCGCTTAGAACTTCATAGGTACTAAAATCCAAATGCGTTTAGATAAATTTACTCTGCGAGCCCAGGAAGCCATACAGTCTGCTATCGAACTCGCCGAGCGCAATCAGAATCAACAAGTTGAGCCAGAACATCTGCTCGCCGCGATGCTGGAGCAGCCGGAAGGGATTGTGCGTCCCATTCTCGGAAAGCTGGGGGTAAACCTTCCCGTACTGATTAATGATGTTCAAGCAGCGATAGCACGCTTTCCGCGCGTCGAGGGAGGGCAGCAGTATTTCAGTCCGCGACTCAGCCAGGTTTTTACCGCGGCTCAAAAGCAAGCAGACAAAATGCAGGACGAGTTTAACTCAACCGAGCATCTCTTGCTGGCGATTGTCGATGAGAAGGACGGCGAATCCGGAAAGGTTCTTCGGCAACACGGTGTGAAGCGGGATGACCTGCTTAAGGTTATCGAGCAGATGCGCGGCGGCTCGCGTATTACCGAACAGAATGCGGAGCAGAATTATCAGGCACTTTCAAAATACGGGCGCGATCTGACTGAGCTTGCCCGCAAAGGAAAACTGGATCCCGTCATCGGGCGCGACGACGAGATACGCAGGACCATACAGGTCCTTTCGCGGCGCACAAAAAACAATCCGGTATTGATTGGTGAGCCCGGTGTGGGCAAGACCGCCATCGTTGAGGGCCTGGCGCAGCGAATTGTCTCCGGTGACGTTCCTGAGACTTTAAAAAACAAACGCCTGGTCGGCCTCGATCTGGGATCAATGTTGGCTGGCGCGAAATATCGCGGCGAGTTTGAAGATCGGTTAAAAGCGGTCCTAAAAGAAATTGAAAATGCCCAGGGGCAGATCATACTTTTTATCGACGAGCTTCATACCCTGGTCGGCGCCGGCGCGGCCGAAGGAGCAATCGATGCGTCGAACATGTTAAAGCCCGCGCTTGCTCGCGGAGAGCTTCGTTGCGTGGGCGCTACCACGCTCAACGAGTATAAGA
>JALYXE010000300.1 GCA_030947265.1 Acidobacteriota bacterium | reverse complement strand
TGCCTTGTCGTACTGGTCCATCCAGCTTTCGACCACAAACGCACCCCCTCAACTCCTTTAAGGGCAATGCCCGTAAACCCGTGACCTTGATCGTCAGCATCCTTACTTGAGCCAGAGTAATCACGCTTTAGCAATTCCATCATTTGCGCACTGCGTTCGGGCGTGACCGCCTTTCCCGTTACAATCTCCATCAGTAGACGAGCCGTGGCATCGGTCGTCAGCTTGTTTCTGTTTTCTCCATTGGGCCCGCGTGAAAAATGTTCTCGTCCGTAGGCGTCTTCACAAAACGTTTTCTGGTTCACGTTGATATTGATGTAGCCGAGTGAAGAAAAGTAGCGGTTTACCGCGTTACGCTTTTCCTGCCATTTCTTCATGTCGCCCGGCGGCAGTTCAAAGCCTCCCGTCGTGTGGGTTAGCACATCGACGATGTACTGCGTCGCCTCGTTTGAAGAATCAACGATCATGTCTTTCAACGCCCGACGCAGCTCAGGTGTATCTTCAATCTTCTTGTCTTCCAACCAGCGATGGGCTGCAACCAGATAGAAGAGCTTTACCACACTTGCGGGATAGATTCTTTCGTTTCCGCGAAAGCTCGCCTTCGTCGGATGCTGAGGATCGCGCAGGTCAATCAGCGTAATGGAGAGTTGCTTTTCTTCGAGCTTCCTCTCGGCGAACTTGTTGAGCGTGGTTTTGGCGGCGTCATCAACCAGAGACTGCAAGGTGCGCGCCGAAGCTGCTGAGCCAGGGTGTATCTGCGGCAAAGCAGGGGCTATTAAAACTGAAACAATGACACAGACAGCGGTGATAACTTTTTCCGTTCTTCTTTTCATAGACGTAAATTCGATAAAAGTTGAAATGATTGTGTAAGCGAACGTTTTAGATTATAAGGCAACGAATGGCAAAAGTATCCGCAAAAGTATCAGACGAAGGGCTGATTCGCGGCATCCGTCGCTGGGACTTGGTGGCGATTGCGATTAACGGGATTATCGGAGCAGGAATCTTTGGCTTGCCCGCGAAAGTGTTCTCACTCATTGGTTCGTATAGCGTTATTGCATTCGTGGTCTGCGCGCTGGTCGTCACTCTGATCATTCTCTGTTTCGCGGAAGTCGGGAGTCGCTTCGATGAAACTGGCGGACCGTACCTTTACGCGCGAGAGGCCTTTGGCCCAACGGTAGCCTTCGAGATCGGCTGGTTAATATGGCTCGCACGGATGACGGCCTTTGCCGCGAACTGCAATTTACTCATCAACTATTTTGGTTACTTTTGGCGTTCAGCCGAAGACACGTTATGGCGTGGTTTCATTGTCACGCTTGTTGTCGTGGTGCTCGCGACAATTAACGTGATCGGTGTGAGGCAGGCAGCAATCGTCAGCAACTGTTTCACTATTGGCAAGCTCATTCCGATGATTATTTTCATCACTGTGGGTTTGTTCTATCTTAATCCACACGCTTTCGCGCTTGGGCCGTTACCAACGAGTGTCTCCTTCTCTCAATCCGTCCTGCTTTTGATTTATGCCTTTACGGGCTTTGAAATGGCGGCGATTCCGGCGGGCGAGGTGCGCAATCCGCAACAGCATTTACCACATGCGCTGATAGTTGCAATTGCGGTCGTTGCCTTCCTGTACATTCTAATTCAGATTGTTTGCGTCGGAACGCTGCCGGAACTGGCCCAATCGCAGAAACCGCTGGCCGATGCGGGCACGCGGTTTATGGGAAGAGCAGGCGGCGCGATCATCTCGGTTGGCGCTATCATTTCGATCACCGGCAACCTCAATATTCTTGTACTTTCAGGTTCCCGAATTCCCTTTGCGATTGCGGAACAGAAGCAATTGCCCTCATTCCTCGCTAAAGTTCATAGACGCTTTTCTACGCCTCACATAGCAATACTGTTAACTGCGGCGTTGATGCTGATCTTGACGATTAAGAGTTCTTTTGTAGCGGCCCTAACGATAAGCGCCATTGCCCGACTTATCACTTACGCCGCAACGTGCGTGGCGTTGCTCGTTTTGCGTAGGCGAAAAGACGCGCCACCGGCAATGTTTAGATTACGGGCGGGAACTTTGATTGCAATTGCGTCGCTTGCGCTGGCCGCCTGGTTGCTTTCCAACAGCACCCTTAAAGAAGCTAAAGTGGCCCTTATAGCTGCCGCTGGAGGATTTGTGATCTACGCTGGCCACCGTCTAATAAGGAGCGTCTACAAGCATTGAGTGCCCCTAGTCGATATAATTTTTGCCTCATTCTTCAAGCATACACAACCCTTTTGCTCTTTACCTCATAAGTTCTCGCTCTTATTGTCCGCTACACAAAGCCTGACAATTTTTGTAAGGCTGCTTGTGACATAATTTGGAGAACCTTTCGACACATTTCAACACTGTCCCAAAAAGGGGCTGCCTCACTTAATGAAATTATGATTTTTGCCAAGCATGTTAAGGATGTGAACTCTAGCTGCGATTCGCCCCACCAATTCACCCAAATGGCATAGGCCTTGTTATCCCTACATTTCTCACCGTCTTACGGCGTTGGGAACTAGGTCGCGATGGACCAAAAATCCTTAAATCCAGGATCTGGTTCCCAGTTACCGCAATTTAGGGAGACAGTGAGCTAGGGGTATCCGCAAAAGCCTTTTTGAAAGTTTAGGAGATTACGAATGACGAAATCTAAGAAATATGTTCGCAGGTTGCCTATCGTGGCCCTGTGCTTATTGATTTTGGGTAGCGCCGCGGCGTTTGCGCAAAAGAAGTTCCTTATGAATCACGCCAGCCGTCCAGAAGTAAAAGTATTGCTCTCGGCTACGGTGGAACGTGAAAACATGAAGATTCCGGTCGAGAAAGCTGCGATTGTCAAATC
>JALYXE010000288.1 GCA_030947265.1 Acidobacteriota bacterium | reverse complement strand
CCCGTATCGATGTGATCCCCGGACGCATTCTGTGCTGCCATGCTCGCCTGCGCGCGCACCATTCCCAGCCCTAGCGCTAAGAACCCCAAGCCCGTCCTGAGATTCACCTGCAACAAGAGCCGCGCATATTGAGATTTGTTGTCTTACGGCAGATTACTCTCAAGGATTATAGGGAGCCCGAAAGCTAACCGGCTATCTGGCAGAAGGGTACGGCAACTGGGAGTAACGAACCCTCAAGCAATATTGTTTGTGATAGCGTAGCGTGTCATCTGCGCAGTTGAATGCAGAGCAAGACGCTGCATAATAGCAGCCCGGTGGAATTCTGCTGTCCGAACAGAAATGTTTAGCTGGTTGGCTATATCTTTGGCGCTGCTGCCCATCGCTATCAAGCGAAGCACTTCGCGTTGACGGGTGGTCAGTTCGCCCTTTGGCGCCTGTGAGGTGCTCCTTTCATCGGCAGAAGTTGAGGGCGGCAGCAGAACTTCCCCTTCAAGAACCGCGTGAATGGCTGAGATCAATTCCTGAGCTGGCGCAACTTTTGAGAGATACGCCTTGGCGCCCACCTGAGCCGCCCGGTCTATATACCTGGACTCCTCGTACATAGACAGGAACACGATTGGCAGCCCCGGATTCCGCGCGAGAACCTCGCGAGCCGTGATGAAGCCATCCGCGCCCGGCATATTTATGTCGAGAATGGCTGCGTCCGGCTTAAACTTCTCGACGGCTTCAATGAATGCCTGGCTGTTATCTACGGCAACGACATTGAACTCGCCGCTCATCATCGTACGTAGCGCGTCCAGGATTATGTGGTGATCGTCCCCTAACAGGATCTTGGGACGGCCGTCTCCGTTGGGGATAGCCGGACGAATTTCTTCTGAGTTGATTCCTAAGACTTCAGTGGACACAGATCATTCCCTCAGTTACTAACGGGCTCGACTCAATGATGTAGAAACAAACTGCAAAGTTACAGAAAAACTACCAGAGTACTTACACTATCATTCCACAAAAACAGCGACGCGGAAAACCGTGGATAATAATTCTTCTAAATGCCTGAAATTCGGAACAATGTAGTCAGCCCCAGCCCAAATTAGGCGTTCCCGCTTCCATTCATCCACCACGAGACATTCGGGTTCGCAAGTGGCGACTGCAACCGCGACTCCGCCCGCCTTCTTTACTTCTTCAATCTCGACGTATCCATCTCCGAAGACCAGAAGCTGATCTGCCCGAACTCCAACATCAGATAGGATGCGTTGGACGAGCAGGGCTTTAGAGAAAATTCGCAGATCGTCCTGAGCTCCAAAGATGCGCCCGCCGAAGTACTGAGCGATCCCGAGCATAGCGGCTTCTTCCTTGACATTTGCGTCATCGGTTCCACTGGCGAGATAAAGCTGGATTCCGCGCCCGGCCAAGTCCTCCAGCAATTGTCTCGCGCCCGGCACGAGGTAGCGATCTGCCGAAGAAGAGCCAGACCGTAAAGCTTCGATCCGGCTGCGAATTTTAGACCAAAGCCGGTCGAGATACATTTTCTTATAAACGAGCGGCTCGAGCGCCTGGCCGCCCCGCTCGCGGATGGCGTCGGCCAGAGCCATCATCTGGTAGATCGTTTCCTTACCGGTCAATCTCCAGACGAACTCCTCCACGACCCCCTTCAGTTGAGCTTCTGGCTCGCCCGTGTGCAAGGCCAGCAACTGCTCCACGCAGAGAGGAACCATCACTTCCAGCCAACCGGACCGGATGAGCGAGAGAGTCCCGTCAAAATCAAAAATGACTACTTTCGGCTCAGCGGTGATTGCAACCTCACGGATGACTTCAATCACCATTGTAGTTTCGCATACTATTCCTGTGCTTCGGCGGGCTGATGTGGCGGAAGGCTGAGTTGGGTTATGATACGGCATTGCCGGTAATCAGAGGCCGGATCTTCTAAGCACAATGCGCGTTGCGATTATCGGAACTGGATATGTTGGTTTGACTACCGGCGTTTGCCTGGCTTTTATTGGCCATTCGGTTTGCTGCCTGGATACGGACGAATCGAAGATTGAGGGACTGAAAAATGGCCGCATCCCGATTTACGAGCCCAATCTGGAGGCTGTGCTCGAAGAGGCCGGCCCAAATCTCACCTTCACAACCAGTTATGCCGAAGCAATTCCGGGCGCGGACGTAGTTTTTATCGCTGTAGGCACGCCGCCAACGCCGTCGGGCGCTCCGAATCTGGAGTATCTATCGCAGGCCGCGCGGTCGATCGGACAGAACGCCAGCGGAAAATTCACAGTCGTCGTGAACAAGTCGACTGTGCCGATCGGTAGCGGAAACTGGGTGGGCTCACTTCTACGCGATGCAACACAACAGCGCTCAAATG
>JALYXE010000286.1 GCA_030947265.1 Acidobacteriota bacterium | reverse complement strand
CCTTATCAAATGCTTCCCCGGCGGCATCATCGCGTGTGCGGGCCAGAACCTTATATTTTCCAGCTCTGGGCACAAAAAAGAGATTGGAATGCCCCCCGGAAACAATCAAAGCCAGCGCAGGATACTCAACTGGGGGATTCTCAAAGGCGACAGAGTAAACGTGCCCCTCGATATGATTGACTCCGACCAGCGGCTTTTTAAGTGCAAAAGCCATCGCCTTTGCGTACGACACGCCCACCAGCAACGACCCCACCAGTCCCGGACCGATGGTAACGGCGATACCGTCGATGTCCTCTTGCCTGAGATTAGCGCTCGCGAATGCTTCTTCAACTATGGGAACGATCTTGTCGAGGTGCTCGCGTGACGCCAGTTCAGGCACCACCCCGCCAAAGCGTTTATGAGTTTCCACCTGGGAGGCGATAACAGACGAGACGATTTCCCGGCCATGGCGCACAATTGCTGCAGCCGTTTCGTCACACGACGTCTCAATGCCGAATACGAGCATGAGAGGATTCTAACAATGAGTCTACGAAACCCAGAAATGCCGCTCAAGATTAGGAACAAGCGGGCGTAAACCACTTCCTTCTGGTTTACCCCCGCTCGGCCAAGTATCACTCAGCTTCATGGAGGGCTGAGCGCGGAGTCACCCTGTTTCAGATTCCGGCTGGGTGGCCGATACGGCCGATTTTATGTCGCAACTCGTCCTGAATTCTCAGCTCATCACAGCGCGAAACGCGGATGTAAATGCATCCATTTGCGGTCTCGTGCCGATTGTTACCCGCATAAAGTTTGGCAGGGCAGGGAACACGCGTCCCACTTCGACCTTGCGTTCACGCATGGCTGCGATGACTGGTCTCACTTCCCGGCGAAGATCGATCATCAGGAAGTTGGAATGCGATGGAATATACTTGAAGCCTAACTTGTCCAGTTCGGAATACACCTGCTTCTTAACTTCGCTGTTGAGCCGCCGGCCTTGTTCAACTTTTTGCACGTCTTGCAGACTAGCCGACGCCGCGACCAGCGCCATGATGTTCACGCTGTCCCACGTTTGCTGGGCGCGCATGCGCTGAACTAGCCCAGGCCTCGCGACGCAGTAGCCGCAACGTAAACCCGCCATCCCGTAAATCTTGGAAAACGTCCGGGCTACGATCAGGTTGGGATACTGCTTCACCAGTGGGATAACGCTCTCGTAGTCGTTCGATTCAACGTAATGATGATAAGCCTCGTCAATGAGTACAATCGTCTGGCCTGACATCTTCGCAAGAAACGTCCGAATCTGATCTTTTGGCGTGATGCTTGCGGTTGGATTGTTAGGGTTGCAGATGTAGATCAATCCCACATCGTTCGACGCGGCCGACATCTTGTTCAAATCGTGAGCGTAATCTGTGGTGAGATCTGTTTTCACGACCTCAGCGTTGGCGGCACCGGCATGAGCCAAAATAGCCTCGAAGGTTGGATTGCCAACCCCAAGCTTCTTACCCGGGCTCGTGAAGGCGGCGGCGGCAACTTTCAGGATCTCACCCGAGCCGTTGCCGACAAGAATCTGATCTGACGAGACGCTGTGCATCTTTGCCAAAGCTTCACCAAGGACTTGTTCCTGCTCATCGGGGTAACGCCACGCAAGGCTAAAAGCATCAGTCATCGCCTTGAGAGCCATCGGCGACGGACCATAGGGGTTCTCGTTTGAGCTGAGACGGACAACGGCCGCGCCATTTGAAACTTTGCCGGCTAGCCGCAAAGCAGGCGCTGACATAGACAGAGAAGGCCTCAGGACAGCGTACGCGGCGCTGGTACCAAGAATTTTTGCGAATCCACGACGGGAAATCTCCGTATTCATAGTTCCTCCTCAAACCTCCATAAAGAGTGGCTTGTTTCAACACCGTGTTTCTTTGCTTCGTAAAAGCTGAGCGTCGAGTCACCCTGTTTCAATATTCGGCTGCGAATTATACTCCCCAGTGCATCTTTCAACTCATTTTTGTGATGGTGTTCGACAATCAGCAAACCGTTCTCGGCTAACAGGATGGAGGCCGGCTGGCCGAAAATATCGAGGACCTGAAGGTAGTCGGTGGCGTAGGGCGGATCGAAGAAGACAACATCCCACGGGTCGCCGGGACTACCGGGCCCGATCATTCGATTTTCAGGGTGAGGAGAAACCTCGCGAGACCGCAGAGAAGCCCGGCGAAGAGCCTGACGAAGAAACTGTGTCGCATCCGACTGAACTACGTAAGTCTCCTCTTCCGGAATTTTGCAGAGGTCGAGATTGGTTTCAACGAGGCCGCACATCTTTCGTGAACGGTCGACGAACGTTACATGACGGGCTCCACGTGAGAGCGCTTCAATCCCGATTGCTCCTGAGCCGGCACATAGATCTAAGAAACGCGAACCTTCAATTCTGGGAGCAATCACATTGAAGAGCGTTTCACGCAGGGGATCCGAAGTGGGCCGCACCTGAAGGGAGGGCGGGCTTTTTAGATGGCGGCCGCGATATTTTCCACCGATTATTCGCAATTGCTGAATTTAACCTGAGAACAAAGGCACCCGTCCGCAGATTACGCGGATTACACAGATTTCACTAATAGATGAAGAGGACTGGGCGCAATGTTCTATCCGATAAGTTATATCTGTGTAATCCGCGTCATCTTCGGATTTATTAACCGACAACTGCGAGGCCGAACCGAGGGTCTGTCTTAATCCGTTGAATCATCTTCGATGTTTCAGGAAACCGTTCGCCTTTATTAAGATAAAAATCGGCTTCCTTGCGTGCTGCCTCGAGAATTCGCTGATCACGCACGAGGTTAGCAATGCGGAATTCGGGCAGCCCGGATTGTTTCGTTCCCAGAAGTTCGCCGGGGCCGCGCAACTCGAGATCTTTTTCCGCGATAACAAAGCCATCATTAGTTTTTGCCATAATGCCCAGTCGCTCTTCGGCAACGCTCGTC
>JALYXE010000275.1 GCA_030947265.1 Acidobacteriota bacterium | reverse complement strand
CCGTCTTCAGAGACCACTGCGACCTTAATATTTGTGCCGCCAAGATCGACCCCAACTGCATAGCTCATTGATTTTCCAGATTCAATCCGTCACTGGCATGAATATCTGCCTGATTGCGTCGAGCGTTCGGTGGCCGGCCGATACCAGGTGCTCTTCCGAAAGTCGTCAATTGCGCACCTGTGAGAAGGTCCATTATGAAACGACCGCAAATGCCTTAGTTAGTGAACGAAAATTACAGTAGGCAAACAACAGTTTGCGTTTCTTCAAGCAGAGAGTTTCTACCTGGCTTGCGGCTTAACTTCACACTCCCTTTCTCCATCTTTTATCATCGCGGGGAATCAACTGGATGGTCAGCGAGCCATCGGGATTAGCGGGCTGCGCTGAGGCCCAACGTACGGGGCGGCGTATCCCACCTTTCGTTTCTATCTCTGCGCTGATTCTCATTTTCTGTCCATCCATTCCTTTGGGCAAGACAAATGAGGCCTGCCGCAACTTGCCCCCGTAAGGATGTCCCGCATCGAGGCTGCCGCCCACTTTCACTTTACCGTCGACGCTTTCTACATAAACTCTGAGTATGCCGGGCACGCCGGCCACTCCGTCATTAGCAAAGGCAACGACCAACTCGTCCGTGCCATAACGTTTTCTCTGCCAGACCCATGAAGGACGTACGCGATAGCCGATACGCCTTGAAAGCTTGTCGAAACCATTAGGATAACGTTCAAAGTAGCGCGCTAAATTGTCCGACTCAGTCCATAAGGACCAGTAGTTGGCGCCTAGATCCAATACGTGAAGCATCCATTTCTCCAGTACGTTGATGCCAGCCTCGTCAACCGGTATGTACTTCGGATCAACTTTGTATTGGCGGTAATAGCCATCCTCCATGATGACGGCGAGCCATGGCGGGCGATTGGCGAGTTCTTCAATCTGAATCGGCTCCTCGATGATGATGCTGTCCGAACGTAGCCAGCAGCCTGCGCGGACACACATGTCCAACACTACGTTATTGCCAACGCTGCTGATGTCCGGCTGCGTGTTCACGGCGACTGGGACTTTCTTCCATAGATCAAGTTGAAGCCTTGTCATCTCGACGAAGGTTTTCTCCGCAGTCAGGTAGTCGGGGAACGGGTTCGGCAAATTGCTTGTGTGGCCCTCGCCCCAGAATCCGTACATCATCAAGTCCACGTATTCCATTAGTGGATTGCTATCGAACTCGGTGGCGAGTAGCTCATTCACCTCACGGAATGCACTTTGAAATGCTGGATGATCGTAGCGTGGTTCCACAAACTCATCAGCGCTCCCATACGTTTTGCCGATCTTTACCAGCGGAACCTTCTCCTGAAGAAAATCCGGGAGGGCCAGGAGACCCGGTTGGCCCTCAGGGTTCGACATCTGAATGCGAAAGCCGACACGCTGGTTGTGCCGTCTTGCCGCATCGAGGGTCAATTTAAAAACGGGGTGGAGGTTTAGCCTGCCGGGTTGAGTCTGGACATCTCGCCAATCGCATCTGATATAAATGACATCAACGAAGGGCAGACTTGAGAGTTTCTCGACATGTTGCTCAAGTGTCTCTCTACCTTCGCGTGCGGCGAGCGAAGGGCCAGACTCTTCCCATGCATAGCCGACCAGACCGAGACCGTAATTTTTCACGGGCTTATCTGATTGAGATGTAACGAGGACCGTATACCAACCCTCATCCTGTTCAATGCCGAATGGACCCTGGTTCAAACGGTCAGTGGCTTTCGGCGCAGAACCGAAGTCGTAACGATCCCAATTATGAGAGGGAACGTCTTGCGCCTTTCCGACGCGGAGATCACTCAACATCGTGAGGGCCGCTCCGGCTTTAATAAAATGGCGTCTGTGCATAGCCCGTTTCCTTTATCGAGGTAGAATCCTATTTAATCCTTTAGTAATGTCAGGTTATCTGACCCCGCCTCCTGCTCCTGCGTCCTGCCATCTGACTACCTCTTAGGCCGGCACTTGACCGCGGCCCGCCCTATCGCGAACCAATAATAGGACGAGCACCATGCCCGCAAAGGGAATCAAGCTCGCTGTGATCAGAATTGGTTCGAAGGAGTAGCGGTCAGAGACGTATCCGATCAAGTAAGTCGAAATGATCGTTCCTATGCCGGCGCCCGTTCCGCTCATTCCGCTCACGGTGGCCACCGACTCGCTTCGGTACAAATCCGAAGGGAGGACGAGCGCCATCGTGGAGAAGGACGCATAGGCGAAGGTCGATACAGCGAACAGTCCGGCTAGCGCGAAGAGGTTCGAAGTAAAAATCGTCGGTATCAACAGGGTCATACCCAATCCGCCGAAGACGACCACCGCCTTACGTGCGCGCAGGACGGACCACCCACGCCGGATCAGCCAACTAGAGATGCCACCGCCGAAGAAGTTGCCGAGGTCCGCCGCAACGAACGGAATCCAAAATGCCAACAGTCCCTGTTCAGGATTGATCCCTTTGGCGACGAGGTAGATTGCGAACCAATCTGTAATAAAGAACCAGATCGGATCGGTCATGGTTCGGGCGGCAATGATTCCCCACGTTTGCGGCAGCCTCAATAAATCCTTCCAACCAGCGCCAGGGCCACTCCGCGTTTCGTCGAGCTCCTGCTCGCGCCGGTCATTCATAATCATCTCGCGCTCGGTCTCGCTGATTCGCGGATGCACTTCGGGCGCGTAATAAAGCAGGCGCCAAACAACCAGCCAGAGAAAGCCCAGGGTCCCCGTAATAACAAAAGCTGGCCGCCAGCCCCCAAAATACTTGTAGAGACCGATAACCAGAAGGGGCGCGATGGCGCCGCCGATTGATGACCCACTGTCGAAAAGCGCTACGGCCCAACCGCGTTCGCGTTTCGGAAACCACTCAGAGACCGCCTTCGTCGCCGCTGGCCAGTTAGCTGATTCGCCCGCACCGAGCAGGAAGCGCAAAGAAGCAAAACTTCGTAATCCCACCGCGAACGAGGTCAACATGGCTGCCACCGAATACCAGACGACGGTGAACGTCAGCCCCTTGCGCGTTCCAACGCGGTCTATGATCCGTCCCCAGATTGTCTGCCCGACGGAGTAGGCGACGCGGAAGGCGATAACGATCAGGGCGAAGTCTTCGTTGTTCCAGTGGTACTGGATCTTCAGGTAGGGCGCTAGCACCGAAAGTGTCTGGCGGTCTATGTAATTGATTACCGTCGAGGCGAACAGCAAACCTCCGATC
>JALYXE010000274.1 GCA_030947265.1 Acidobacteriota bacterium | reverse complement strand
CAGGAAGAAGGCGATCCCAATGCTTTGCGAAAAAGCTATCTGCCATACGTATTTGGTTGAAATGCTCAACCCAGGCAGGCAGGCTGTTGAAGTAGTAGTTGCTTGAAACAAAATTGCCGTTGTCGCTGCTCTGCCAGTAGGCGGCAGAAGCATGGCGACCCGCCGGAAGAATGGCCGAGCGATCCTTTACCGAGATGCCTATTACTTTCGAGCGGTCGTTGGTTGCAAGCCGCAACTCGTCGCCGAGGGTTGACGCGAGTAAACGGCGCGGACTCTTGCCAGGCTCTCCCTTGCGCCCGCCGAGCAAAAGGGTCGAGTTGTCCTCAACGCTGGAAATCTTTCTGCCCGTCTCGCGGTCGAACCAATCGTTGGCGATGATGCCGTTTTCTGACGGCCAGGTGCCCGTCATCATCGTCGCGTGTCCTGGTGCTGTGTAGGTAGGGATGTGATCGTAGTTCGCCTGAGTCCACGACGCGCCCTCGCGCACCAATCGTCTCAGCCCTCCTTGAACAAACAGGTCGCCGTACCTTTCCAGATAGTCGTAACGAAACTGATCCACGACGATGAGGAGGACCAGACACGGTCGCTCCGAGCTGGAAGAGATGGCCTTTGGTGTTCGTGCTTGATGAGAAGTACCAGCATTGCCTTCATGTGCGCGCGGAAGGCGTTGAGCGACTGTGCTGGTGAGCGAGAGGATCGCGAGTAGGAACGAGAAGGCGAAAACGACAACTAAGTGCGGAGTCCTGCGCAGCTTGGTCATATTGAAATATTCCGAGCCCGGATTTCAAAACACAACTTTGTTTAGAAGAGAAATCGGGAAGGGATGATAACACCGTAGCTAAGAAGAGGAAAATGAGAACCGAAGAAGATTAAGTGGAATTAGACTTGAAACGACATCGTCGTTCATTGTTCGAACGCGTTCGATGTGGTAAAAGCCAGCCATGCTGTTCCGCGTCTTGAAGAATCGCTTAGTGAAAATCATGCCTGCACGGCTTGCGTTGGTGATCGCCGTGTTGCTCGCGGTCCCTCCTGTTGCAAGTTCGGCCAACTCAGCGCGGCTGATCAACTATTCGACGCCCAGCGTTTCGTTTCAGCAGCAAGATGGTTGGGTAGCGATCAAGACAGACGACGGAATCCTTTTCGTCTGGAACATCCGCGAACTTCATTTCACGCTGGCGATCAAAGGCAAAGATATAAAGCCGCTGAACGACCCTGACCACATCTTCTTTACCGTTGATGGTATGGCACTGCAAATTCAGGTGGTGTCGATTCGGGAGTTCGCGCCTGACGCGAAAGAGAAGAAGTTCGACGACAGAACCATCCTCGCCGCTCATCGCGATTGGGAGTTCAAGTTTATTGAAGGACTGTTAAATAGCAAACTCAAGCTGCAAACTTTCAATGCCAGAGTAACCAACGGTGGCGACGCGTCGCTGTGGCAATTCGATATGCCCAAGGGAATCGATGCCGAGGCGAAGACCCAGTTGTATCTGACTGTCGTCCGTGAAGATTACGTCGTGATGCTTAACAGCGCCGCCACGACCACGATCTCAGAGGAGGCAGCGCGCAAGGTTCTCCTGGACACGATAGTAACCTTGAAGATCAGCCCCGCTCTGATTGATGTGAAGAAGTTGTCAGAATCGATCAGCGCGGGAAGCAAACCTTAAGGTGAGCATAGGCCCGGCAGGAATCACGGTCGGCTTTTCACCCTCTACCGCGGGCGGTACTGACAAGAACCTAGCGGGCGCTTCCGCCAGACCAACTGTCTCACGGTCGAGCTTCCGCGTTTACAGCACTCGCATGAATGCCACCAGGTCAGTTTTCTCCTGTGCGTTAAGATTGAGTTGCAAGACAAGATTGAAGAACTCAGCCGTGTCTTCCAACGTTAATAAGCGTCCATCGTGCAGATAGGGAGGCGACTCCTTGATACCACGCAACGGGAAGGTCTTGATCGGACCCTGCGCTGTCATCATCATGCCCTGCTCCATGTGCGGCTTATAGAACCTTTCTACCTGCAAATCGTGCATTAGATTGTCGGTGTAAAACGGCGCGGTGTGGCATGCGCTACAGTTGGCTTTGCCGAAAAAGAGTTCTTCTCCTCGTATCTCGCTTTCAGTCGCTTTACTACGATTG
>JALYXE010000271.1 GCA_030947265.1 Acidobacteriota bacterium | reverse complement strand
TTAGTTGAAGTGCCATAGTTGAAACCGGTCAAGTTCAGAAAGTCAGAACCCAGAAGACAGAATCCAGGAGTCAGAAGTCGGAAATCAGAAGTCAGAATTCAAAAGTTGGGCAAGATTTTCCTTCTATTAAATAACGCTCCTAAACTCGATATCCCACACCTGATCTCCGAATGCTAACTCCCAACTTCCGAATGGTAACTCCCAACTTCCGAATAACTCCCAACTCCTGACTCCTGAATTCTGACTTCTGTCTTCTGACTCCTGTCTTCCGTCATTTCAAATTAAGTATCGGCCAATCGTGATGCAGCGCTGTTTGCCGCAAACGCATATCGGGGTTGATGGCAGCCGGGTGGCCGACAATTGAAAGCATTGGCAGATCACTCATGCTGTCTGTATACGCGTAAGAATCGCTAAGACTGATGCCCTCGCGTTCGGCGAATACTCTTATCCAGGATGCTTTTGTGGCAGCGGCCATCACCGGTGGCAGGAGCCGTCCCGTCGCGCCGCCATTAACAAACTCGAGCCGATTAGCGACATAGTCCTCAATCCCGAGATGCTGCATTAGAGGTTTCACCGAAACGTCCAAAGCGCCGGTTACCACAACCTGTCGCAGACCCAGGCTGCGCGACTTTTCTATCAATTCATATGCACCCGGAAAAACAGCCGGCTTTAGTACGGACAGGTAGAGGTCAGTCGCAAGAAAGCGGAGCCGATCTTCTGAAACGCCTTTGTAGCGTTTGAAGTAGAGATCATTAAAGACTTTCCTACTGTATTGGTCCGTGATAGCGAAAACTGGAAGACTCAGCAGCGTCGCGGCACTCTTTTTGAAACTCCGAAACAGGCCCGGCTCGTTCCTGGCATAAAAGCCCAGAGTGTGGACCAGATTGGTGCTGACCAGAGTGCCTTCAAGGTCGTAGAATGCTGCCGCTGCCAAGCGTTTCTCCAAAGCTCGCCCGCCCGCGATCCGAGTGTCTGCCGAGCCGGTTTCCTGAAAAATTGATGAATTAAGGGTTGCTAATATAACCCACCGAGACCATTTCTCAATAACGTTAAAATATACTGTATAGCGCGACCATACATTTGAACGGACGTCTGCGCGAATCGTTAGCAAAAGAGAGAGAAACGATGAAGCCTATTCTCCGGTTCGAACGCTGAAAAGTTGAGCCTGCGGGAAACTCGGCATCGGAAAAGGACCGCTCAAGCCCTGCCAATTTGCAGAAGGGTGGCTTGCCCCCGCCCGAGCGCCGAGGGCGCGACTGCTTGGGTATATCTCAACGCGTAGACTAAGGAGGGGAAAATGGGTTTAAAGGAACCACTCTTGGGGTTGATTGGTGGTGCTGTAACGTGAAAGCTGAGGTAATCATTCGCGCCGCCGGCGCTCGGGCGGGGGCAAGCCACCCTTCTGCAAATTATCGTACGCCCTCTTTGATTTTCACAGCGTCTCGTTGCCCTAAAGGCTACATTCGCGCCTTTGGCGTTTCAAGCTGGCGAGCGGTTCGCATCGGTATACTACTGCTGCTTGCCGCTCACCCTTTTCAATTCTTGAAGTGTGCGTTTGTGCTGCTCCAATTTCTGACCGGCCTCACCGAGTTTCCCCTGGGAGGTTAGACGCTGATACTCATCGAATTCCTGGACGGCTTTATTTATGAGCTGTTGCACGTTTTCAGCAGGGGAAGTTGACGCGACTGGCTTTGGCGTGCCTTCAGCGGGGTTCTCTTTGGGCTGTTCAGATTTCTGCTGAGACGGCGCCCGGGTCAAATCTCCAAAGAGACTTGTCATCGCCTCGTCGAAACCCTGCCCATAACCCAAACGATCCTGTGTTGCCAGTACTACGAGTCGCAACTCAGGCATGGGACTGCTTTCGGCTTTCAAATATACGGGCTCTACGTACAACAGCGACCGTCCAATTGGAATAACCAACAGGTGCCCGCGCAGAACGTGAGATCCCTGCTGGTTCCACAGGGTGAACTGAGAGGAGAGTTGAGAGTTTTGGTCGATGCGCGCCTCGATCTGCAGGGGTCCATCAATGAGCCGCGACTTCGGAAAATTGTAGATTAGAAGTTTTCCGTAGTTTTCGGCATCACAACGACCGGCCATCCAGCCGATCATGTTGTTACGGCCTGCAGGGGTGAAGGGCAGGATGAGAACAAACTCATTAGCAGTGCGCTCACCGGGCAGTTGCATGAGAACAAAATAAGGTTCAATTGGCTGAACTTCTTTTCTGTTCTGATTATCTTGACCGATCTGCTGCGCAACGTTCCAGACATCTTCGCGCTGGAAAAACACCTTGGCGCTTTGAGTGTGATAGAGGCCGTAAACCTCACCTTGAGCTTTAATCAAGGTTTCGGGGTAGCGCACATGCGCGCGCAGGTCGGCGGGCATTTGGGTCGCGTCCAGGAACAATGTGGGAAATGTCGCTCGATAGGTGGCAATTATGGGATCCTGGCTGTCAAAGACGTAAAAGTGTGCTGTCCCGTTATATGCATCAATCACGACCTTCACGCTGTTTCGGATGTAGTTGATGCTTTTCTCACCGACGTCGTGATGACGCGAATATGGATAGGTGGACGACTCAGTGAAGGCATCCATCATCCAGAAGAGTCTGCCTTCATTGTTGACCACGATGTAGGGATCGTTATCGTAGATCAGAAAGGGCGCAATTCCGTTTACCATCTCGCGAATGTTTCGATGGATGAGAACGCGGCTCTCCGAGCTGACGTCGTCAGAGAACGGAAGCTTTGAGAGATCGCCCAGTGCCCATGCCAGGAGCATCCGGCGAGCGCGACCGCCAATTCTTATGCCGCCGGAACCCTGGTAGCTTGTGTAGGTGTTTGTTTCTCCCTGAGGAAAGTCAAACTCCTTCTGCCTCGTCTTCACATAAACGTCTGTAGACGTTTCCTGCCCATAATAGATCTCCGGCCGGGTAACTTTTATGTCCCTGGAATTGGATTCAATTGGCATGTTTGAGAGGACGAAGCGCGGCATGCCTTCTGGTGTAAAACCGTTTGCAGTGTTCATCGTCACGCCGTAGCCATGGGTGTAAATCAATTTTTCATTGATCCAATTACGGGAGGATTCAGGTAGCTTTTTGACATCGATTTCCCGCGTCGCCACCATCATCTGTCGCATACTTCCGTCGATGTAATAGCGATCCACATCCACATCGGGAAAGTCGTAGTAGGTCCTAATGGCCTGAATTTGTTTGAGCGTGTCCTGGAGAGCATGCCAGTCCCAGAGGCGTATGTTTTCGAGAGTGGGCCGATTAGCTGCCAGATCAAGTCCTTCCACCGAGTTGTCAGCCTGAAAGTCTCGCAACTCCACCTGCTCGAGTCCAAAGGCGTGCCGCGTTGAGACGATGTTCTGTTCTATATAAGGCGTCTCGCGTCCTAGTTCGTTTGGTTTAACGATAAAGCTGGTCACGTAGGCAGGCACCAGGTAGACCCCAACGAGATAGATCGCGAATGGGATTGAAAGCGCCAGCAGCAGCAAACGCAGTCCGCGTTTTGTCAAAGCATTTATTAATGAAATTACCGCGGCGACAATCAGGGCAATGCATACCAGGTAGAGCGCAGGAAGCAGGTATTTGACTTCCGAAAAGGTGACTCCAGAAAAGGTTTGGTGATCGTCCCAGAGGTAAGGGAAGCGCGAAAGATAAGTGCGCCAGGCGAGCAAAACAAGAAAGATGGTTAGCGCAAACGAAATTGCCGAAAAAGACTTTTGGGCAGATCCCCTTCCCGCGGTTTTCAAAACTTTTTGCGGCACGGTAAGCAATGAATAAACAATTGCGGCACAAAGAACGACGAATGCCAGGGTGATCAACCAGGTGCTAATCAAGTCGTAAAAGGGAAGCGAGAAGAGATAGAAGCCGAGCGGTTTTTGAAAGATGGGATCCGGCGCCGCGGCTGGAACCTGGTTAAAATAAAGCGCAAACGTCTGCCAGGAGCCTTTCATCTCAAGCCCATAGAAAAGTCCGAACAAGAGCGCGATAATCCATCCCAGGGGGCGGACAAAGCGCTCCGGCGAAAACTGAACGGGTTGATTGTTGAGAATGATGGTTCTTTTTTCTATCGTGTGCGACGCAAAAGCTTTTTCCAGCAGCCAGAAGGCAGTCCGAAGGAGCAGCACAGTAACGACGGCAAACGTAAAAAACAGGCCAATCTTCAGCTTGAAGATGTACCAATAGACCGCTGAAAACCCCAGCGACGAAAACCATGCCGCTGAAAGATAGACTGCGAGCGCGCGAGAAAGGACGATGAAGAGCAGCACGAATGCTGCAATAACCCAGCGCCGCCACCGCCGTCGCCTGGGTGGGCCAACATCGATAACTTCGTTATCCCGCAAAGGAAAGGATTCACTCACGTCCGGGTAGCATACGCTGATCGGCTAGACCACTCAACAAGTCGGAAGGCTCGGTAGTGCGGTAAAAGTGTGGTGCCAGAACGCGCGACCTGCGCCACCAGTTGTTCTGTCCACGATGACGTAGATGAGCAGGCCCGGCTCCGACGAGGCCGGCCGGCCGGCCACCCACGTGCCGCTCACTTCGCCGGTCGTGTCGTCGAAGGCGGTGTGACCGTCTCCGCGCTGCCTGATCCGCCAGCCGAAAACCCTGGCATAGAAGTCGGCCGAAAGACGGATGTCGCGAGCGGGTATCTCGATGTAACAAACCTCACCGTTCGCCAGCGTAGGTGGCATCAGGACTCCTTTTGCGCAGCCTGTCAGCCATATCAACGTCAGAGTTGACTAGGCGCGGCGATTATCAACCCCGGGCCGCGCTTATATCACCAATCCAAAGACTTGGATAGAGTGAAACGATCCAGTGTCGTTAGCACATGATATGTCCGATCGAATTAACCCATGAAGTGTCCGATCTGAGCGGTGGGGGTCAGAGCTAGATGACAGGATGCTGTTATGAAAACAAATGACGCCGGCCGCAGTGGAGCGGGCGGTGAAACTACAGGAGGTAATGTCGCGAGCAATGGCCAAGCGGATCACGTGGTATCAGGCGGCGGAGATCCTGGGGATCAGCTGCCGGCAGATGCAGCGCTGGCATACGCGG
>JALYXE010000253.1 GCA_030947265.1 Acidobacteriota bacterium | reverse complement strand
GGCCACGACTATCCCTTCGCTTATGTGCGCTGGACGGAGGGCCGGAACCTGGAAGCTTTTCTCGATCTCGTATCAGACGGGCGGGTCAACGTAAAGCGTCTCATCACACACCGTTTTTCAATCGATGATGCCGAGCGCGCGTACCACTTGATCACCGGCGAAGTTAAAGAGCCTTACCTGGGAATCGTGCTTCGCTACGACATTGAGCGCGAGCTTGAGAAGCGTATTAGTCTTGCCGGCGCTCAGAGAGAAGCGGCGGCGCCTGAGAGGGGCGTCAGCATTGGGCTGATTGGGGCGGGTAGCTATGCAAAGCGATTTCTGCTGCCGAATTTAAAAGCTGCCGGCGTTCACTTTCAAACCATCACCACCGCGTCGGGCATCTCGGCGCGCGAGGTTGGAGAGAAATATGGATTTCGCCATTGCGTGTCCGGCGCCGGTGAAGTATTGGACGATGCAGACGTGAACCTACTCATGATTGCTACACGGCACGATACACATGCTGAGCTGGCGCGGCTCGGGCTTGAACGCGCGCGCCATGTCTTTGTAGAAAAACCCGTGGCACTCAACGATGACGAGCTGGAGCGCGTTCTTGATGTGGCCGCGCGATCAGATCGTCTGTTGATGGTTGGGTTCAATCGCCGTTTCTCACCGCTGGCTTTGGCGGCAAAGGAATTCTTCCAAAACGTCGGCGCCCCCCTCTCGATTCATTACCGCGTCAATGCCGGTCGCATTCCTGCTGGACATTGGACTCAGGACCCGCGAGAAGGTGGCGGGCGCATTATCGGCGAAGTCTGTCACTTCATTGACCTGATGCAATTCCTAGCCGGTGCTGTCACAACCCGCGTCTACGCGGAACCTTTAGCCAGCCGCAGCTATGATGTTATTGATGAAGACTCGGTCTTTGTCACCCTGCGTTTCGCCGATGGATCGAATGGTTCAATCGCCTATCTCGCCGAAGGCGATAAGGGCATGGCGAAAGAGAGGGTAGAGATTTTCGGCGGAGGTAAGACCTTTGTGCTCGAGGACTTTCGCAGGGCGACACTGCACAGCAGCGGAAAAGAGAAACGCTTGAGGATGCGTGGCCAGGACAAAGGGCAGGCTAATGAAGTGCGCGAGGTCTGCCGTGCGGTTTTGGAAGGTGGACCAGCGCCGATTGCGCTTTACGACCTGGCGGCCACCACGCGCGCCACTTTCCGCATTGTGGAATCCTTGCGCTCTGGTTTGCCGGTTGAGGTGTGACGCCGCAATTCAGAGTTCACACTTCAGTTTGTCGCTTTCGAATAGCAGTAACCTGAAGGTTGAACTCTGAACTGTGCTAGTCGATGAAAGTGCGCTGCCACAACTCGAGAGTCAGCAGTTGAAAGACATGCAGATTGAAATCCTCACGACCTGATTGGTTGGCGTCGATGATCCTCTTGACTTCAGCCGGATGGAACAGTCCTCGCTTTCTAATCGTCTGCTCCGATAGCACGTCTGCAACCAGAGGCCGCAACGGCCCGCGCAACCACGAGCGTATTGGCGCTCCGAAGCCTGCCTTCTTGCGCCATACGATCTCCTTCGGCAAAAGCTTTTCCGCAGCGCGCTTCAAAATGTACTTGCGTTTCAGTCCGCGCAGCTTCAAATGCGGCGGCATACGCGCGGCCAACTCCATTAATTCGTAATTAAGAAAAGGCACGCGCACTTCCAGATTAGCAGCCATTGAAGTCTTGTCTGTATAAGCGAGATTGAGACAGGGCAGAAAAGTTTTCAGGTCAACATACAGAAGCCGGTTGAGGGGCGCGGCTTGTTTGACGCGCGCGAAATACCGGCGATGTTCACAATACGCATCCAGGCCGCTCGTCTCTTTCCGCATATCTTCAGTGTAGAGCCGCTGTTTCATCCGATCAGTGAAGTAAGTTCCGTAACCCAGGTAACGCTCTTCAAAATCCAGCGCGGCGCTGCGGGCAAATTTCTTGGCATTACGAAAGGGGGCTGTCAGCCTCCCCGCCAGGCCACCCGGAAGCGTTTCAGCAACCAACCTCATAATTGGTCTACGCAGGAGATTCGGCACGGGATCCAGAGCGCCCGCAATCTTCATGGCAAGTTGCCGCGGGTAGCCTGCAAAGACCTCGTCGCCGCCCATCCCAGAGAGCATCACTCTTAGCGTTTCGCGGGCCGCTTGCGATAGCAGGAAACTGGAAAGCATCGCCGGATCAGCGATTGGTTCGTCTGCGTGATGGACAAGCTTTGGCAAGAGACTGACGACGTTGGGTTGCAGCATGATCTCGTGGTAATCCGTCGCCAGAAGTTGGCTAACACGGCGCGCCCAGACGACATCGTCAGGAATGATGTCGTAACGCAGATCTTCGGCTTCCATTCCTACGGTGTAGGTCGATACACTCTGGCCATTGCTATGACGCTTCATGAGGGCCACGATCGATGACGAGTCAACGCCCCCTGATAGAAACGAGCCCAGCGGAACATCCGCCACCATCTCAAGCTTGACAACACGATCGAGAGTTTCCAGAACCCGATCGCGCCACCATTCATCGCTTTTATTTTCATCGACCTCGTCAAATGAGACGTCCCACCATTCGCGCAACTCCATACGACCATCTTGCAGAGTCAACAAGTGCCCGGGAGGTAATTTCCAAACATTTTCGAAAAGTGTATGGGGATCCGGCGTCCATAGGAATGTAAGGTACTGATTTAGGGCCTCCGCATTCAGCTCGGCTCGCATGAGTCTGGTCGCGAGTATGGCTTTTATTTCGGAAGCAAAGATGAACGAATCGCCGGCGGCAATTTCTCGTTTGACCTGGCAGTAGTAAAGCGGCTTGATGCCGACGCGGTCGCGCGCCAGCGTCAGTCTTCGCTCCTGGTTGTCCCAAACCGCAAAAGAAAACATTCCATTGAGCCGCGACAGACAATTCGTGCCCCACTCGGCAAACGCCGTAAGCAGGACTTCAGTGTCAGTCTCAGTGCGAAATTGCCGGCCTTTTGTCTTAAGTTCCGCACGCAGCTCACGGTAGTTATAAATCTCGCCGCCGAAAGTGATGACGTAGCGGCCATCAGCAGACAACATGGGCTGATGGCCGGCACTGCTGGTATCAATGATCGCCAGGCGGCGATGTCCAAAGCAGACGCGACGCCCGTTGTCGTCTATCTCTTCAGACGTCCAAACTCCCTCGTCGTCACGGCCACGATACTCAATGCTGCGAAGCATCGCTTGCATGCGTTGTTCTGGATTTAAGCTGATGAGCCCCGCAATGCCGCACATAGAATTAACTGTCGCAGACAGACTTTTTAGTTTGTGGAATACTCAAAACGAGAATTCGCGGCCTTAAAGGAGGGGTTTGAACTGAAACAAGCCTATTTCGTAGCATAAATCCACAGATGCCAGCCCCATCGCGCAGCCAGCCTCGATTCAAACGAACGCGTTAGCACTTTTCCTATCACCGGCAGCCAGCGCTTGTTAAAAAAGTAGGTCTTCAACTTCACTTCTGAGAAGTCTGCAAAAAGCTCACGTGCTTCCGCTCGTGAATATACTCTCGCCCACGGGTTGCCGGCGCCGTCCGTGTTCTGGCTGAGAAACTCCCCGGCGTCCAGGTAAGACTCCTTTTCCGTCTTTAGAAGTTTTGCATGCTCGCGAAGCGAATCGAGCGGTTCACCGGTCATTCGGTGGACCAGCTTGACTCCCGATTCCCAATTTAACAACTGCGCTCCTGCACGTCGAAGAATAGAAATGTTAACGCGGTAATTATACGAATCGCGATGATAGAGCATAACCGTAGCGCGTCCGCCGAAACGAAGCACCCGATGAACTTCTTCTATTGCCTTTCGCGTTTCCGGCGTGTGATGCAAAACCCCGTGAGAGTAAACCAGATCAAAACTCTCATCTTCGAAGTCCAGGTTCTCAGCATCGGCCCTTTTGAATGTTCCTGGAAGATCGAACAGCTCAAAACGTCTACGCGCTAACTCAACTGCCGCGTCAGTGAGATCGACTCCGGTATAATCCGCGCCTGCTTTGGCAAACTGCGCTCCGTCTGTTCCAAGCCCACAGCCGATTTCCAAAACCTTCACGCCACGGGTCCTGGAAAAGGCGGCCGCCATTGGAATGTGCCACTCTTTAGTGTAGCGATGTGCTTCGACCAACTCGTAGAAACGGCGCGTCCCCGGCGCAGCGTCGACAAACTTTATCCCACAGGGATTCGCTTGCCAAAAAGCGCGCACTCGTTCCTTAAGCTTTGCGTCTTGTTGGGACATCAACTGAAAGACCTAGGTGTTCGATGTGTTCTCTTTCGACGCGATCAGTTGCCGATAAATTGACACGTATTCCGGCGCTACAGTGTTTGCACTGAACCGTTGCGCCAATGCGCGGTTTTTCAAACCCATGGCTGAGCGTAGCTCGGTATCGTTAATCAATTTTATGATCTTCTCAGCAAGCATTTCGGGATTCTTAGCCTCGACCCAGTAACAATTGTCCGGCTCGCGGAGGTAATCCGCAGCTGCGCGTATTCGAGTGGTGATAATCGGCAGACCGTTAGCAGCGGCATTGAAGATAACCATCGGAAAGCCTTCTATGTGGTAGGTAGGAAACAGCAACATTGTGCTATTCGCGTAAAACTTTCGGGTTTCTCGTTCCGGAATGTAGCCAAAAAAGCGGACCCACGACTGAAGATGATGTCTTGCGACCAGTGCTTCGGCGTCCGCGCGCTCGGGGCCATCACCCACGCACAATAATCTGAAATCAAAGCTAAGGTTACGAAGAATTCCACAGGCTTTGACTACATCGAACAAGCCTTTTGCCGGAATGAGTCGCGCGATGAAGAGAAGAAGCGGCGTCGCCGCAGCGACGTTCAGGCTCTGACGAAACTTTGAATCGACCGCTGCTGTCCCCGCGCAAACCGCGTTTTTAACGAGAAACACTTTGTTTTCCGGAAGACCTGCTTTGATGAAATTCTGTTTCTCTTCGGAAGACAAAACACCGATTCCCGCAGCTCGGCTGAACAATCGTTTTTGCAAAATCCGCAATTCAATATTCTTGCTCAATAGCAAGTTGGGATCAGAACCATGAAACTTCAGAAAAATAGGAAGGTGCGAAGCGGACAGGATTGATACGGCCAGCGCATCGCGCAGCAGAGCTCTTGAGTCGAAAGAGGTATTTAGATGGATCAAATCAAGTTCTTCGCTCTTAGCGTGTCGGCGTAATCTGCCAATGGCTCCGAGCACTCGCTTGCTTCTGCCAGAG
Source organism: Acidobacteriota bacterium (assembly GCA_030947265.1). Taxonomy (GTDB): domain Bacteria; phylum Acidobacteriota; class Blastocatellia; order Pyrinomonadales; family Pyrinomonadaceae; genus PSRF01. The sequence goes on along the minus strand of JALYXE010000253.1, from coordinate 13,219 downwards.
AATGTCATTTTTGTAAGCTTGTCCCCGTAGACGTAGGTTTCCTCCGCGACCTGTACGCCCATTTTTCTCAACTCTTCAATGAAAGGTGGTTCACAGGCCGCGGGACCGCCCAACGAGTCAGAAGCGGGCATTCCCATCAATAGCTTCATGCAACCTTGCTTTCCTGGCTTCTGCATTAATCTGATCACTCATCGACCAGGACGGCGATCAATGCGCCATTAGAATTGCGTCGTAAAGGTTGAGCAGATTCCCAATATGAATTTCTATGCTGAACCGGCGCGTCGCCCACGCTTTGCCTTTTGTTCCCAGACGAGCTCGATGTTGCTGATTTTGTGCTAACTCGACCAACTCCGCAGCCAACTCCTCCGCGTCTCCAGTACGAAATACGGCCGCACACTCACCATTATCGGTAACTTCAAGGAGTGCGCCTATATCAGAAACAATAACTGGCAGCCCGACCAGCATCGCCTCCACGACTGCTATTCCTTGTGACTCGTTAACCGATGAATGAACGTACAGGTCGAGCGAATGCAAGATATCTGCAACGTCTGAGCGCAGCCCAAGAAAATGAACACGGTCGGAAAGCTTCTGCTGCCGGCACAGATTTACACATTCCTCAAAGATTTCAGGCGCATCTGAAAAGCTTCCGCCTACAAACACAAAATGTGCGTTGGGCGCTTGCGCGAAAAGTCGAGGAAGAGCACGGCAGATGGTCCGTTGGTCCTTCCGACCATCCGCATAAAAATTACCAACCATGCCAAAGATAAGATTGTTCGGGCCTAATCCTAGTTCTGCTCGCAGATCGAAGCCTGAAGGTGTCAGTCGTTTCACATCGACGCCATTATGAATTACATGAAACTCGGCGGTCTTCAAGCCTGCTTGATTCAAACATTTCAAGAGATCACTACTAACCGCGACATTGGCATTCATGCGAGGAACGAGAAATTTCAGCGCAACCCTGTTTTTTGTATCCGCCGTACAGAGATGAAAACTCATAACTCGCTTCACATTTGTCCCGCGAGTTGCCAGGTATGAATGCAGGGATTCAACAGCTTGATGAGTATGCACGACTTCGATCCCGAGTTCTTTGATGATTCTGCCCAACCGCGCAGCCAACCTGAGGTCGACCGGCAATCGACGTTCTAATCGGTGGAACACTACTCCGGAGCTGCGGAAGTCGGCTTCGAGATCACCGCCGCCGGTTGCAACAAACGTCAAATCCAGATTATTTGCCCTGGCATTCCGGCAAACGTCCAGTGCCAGCATTTCCGCTCCGCCACGATTCAGGGAATCGAGGATGTGCATTACTCTCATGGGAAACCGAGCCACTTCATATAATATAGAAAGTCAATGAAGTAAGCGCTATTGGAATGCAGTTTACAGCCCCAGAACCTTGCGTCTCAGTCATCGTGCCTTCGTACAACCATGCGCGATTTGTGGAGAAGTGCTTGCGTTCCATCATGAAGCAAAGCTTGACGCCACTTGAATTGATCGTGATTGATGACGGCTCAAGTGATGATTCTCCTCGAATCATAGAACGCGCCTTAAACGATTGTCCGTTTGCTTCCGAGCTGCTGGTTAGGCCGAACCGTGGGCTTTCAGCAACCCTGAATGAGGGATTAAGGCATAGCCGCGGGCGCTACTTCGCCTATCTTGGCTCCGACGATCTTTGGCTGCCGCTTTTTTTGGAAGCGCGCGCCGGCGTCCTCGAAGAGCGCACTAACGCCGTCGTCGCCTACGGCAATGCCTATTCGATTGACGAAGAGGACAGAATCATTGACTGCACGATCGATTGGGCTGGCTTTGTCGATGGCGACGTGAGCCGCATGCTAATGAGCACCCTTGCGCCCTTGAGCCCCACCGTTCTCTACAGGCGTAGCGCAATTGAGCGATACGGCTGGAACGAAAAGAAGACTCTTGAAGACTATGAACTGTATTTGCGACTGAGCGCCGATGGAGATTTTGCTTTTGACGCGCGCGTGCTTTCCGCCTGGCGACAGCACGGTCGTAACGCTAGTTTGAACCTCGCCATGATGATGACCGAGAAACTCGAGGCACAACGGCGCGTCGCTGCACACTTGGGGTTCACCCAAGGAGAGCTGGAAGGATTCCGCTCTCTTGCCGGCTTTCGAAGCGCTCAGGAGTATATGCGACAGGGAGAAAAGTTGAAGGCAATAACATTGGCGCTTGAGCACCGGCGTGGCATTGGTTCGATGAAGGAGGCAATTCGCATGTTCATCGGCTTGGCCGCTCCGTCGCGACTAATACGATGGAAGAAAGCTCGCACGCACCGACGGGCCCAAGAGCGTTACGGCGCGCTCCAGGATTGATGTTCATCTGACTTGCCTGTTCGGAGCTTGTTTTGCAGTTAGGCCTGCTTAACGAATGCAAAAACATTCTGGTGATCGTCCCAGCCACGCTCCTTGAAGAAAACTTCTCGCAAGCCTCCCAGCTCTGTAATCCGCGTACGGATCCACTCAGGCGATGTTAACGAAACACCGTAGCCTTTCTGGCCGGGATAATCCTCAAACGAGTAACCCGTCTTCCAGTAAGCAACCGGAATCCTCACGATTTGTTCTTCGGTAAGTCCATAATCGAAATCTCGCATCGGGATCCTCCGGGCAACGAAGTCGCCGTGAATCGTGAATATCATCAGCCCGCCTGTGACAAGATGGCGATGAAAGAGTCGAAACAAGGCGGCGATTTTGCTTTCGTCTAAGTGCGTAACAAGCGAGCCACACCAAATCAGGCTAAACTTCCTGGCTAACGAAACTTCGTCGAGATTCGGCGAGGAAAAAGCAGGCAGCGCACCGAAGGTGCGCACGCAAAACTGCACTGGCCCGGGCGCAAGCTCGCAGGCAGTGATCTCTGCATCAGGAAAGCGGTGTCGCAGAAATCTCATCACCCGTCCGCTGCCGCAAGGCAGATCGAGGATAGTCGGCACCTCATTCAGATTCGCGCGCTCAACAGCTTCATCAATACAACGGATCGCCGACAGTCCAACTTTGTAGTAATGCTCACCATTGCCGTTGTACATGCCATCGTTGTAATGGATGCGGCCGCTTACTTTGCGAAGTAGTTCGCGTTCGCGCGCCGTTAGTGACGGATCCGAAAAAAGTCTCTTCTTCTGCAATAGCGGTCGAGGCGGAATAGATCGCACACAACGACGCACCGCGCCCAGATAAGGCCCCCACGACTGTGGCATAACGCGCTTGAGTACTTTTACATAACTCATCAGGAAGGTTCGTCAGCTATTTCGTTAAAGCGGCAAATTGCTTTGATTCAACCATGGAGTTTTCTTACTGGGCCTTCACTATGAAAACCTGCCTGGGCGAAATTTTCATCTCCTCAAATTTTGAGGGCCGATAAGGAGGCGTACCTCTGTCCGGTCTCGTAATGTCCGCCATGCCGCATTCATCAAGAAGTTCTTTGACAAAGCCAACCAACCCGTATTCATGACTATGAAACTGTCGCATGTTGATAAGCCGCTTCGCCCGTCGCAAAGCCTTATTCAGCTCCGGCGCGCTCCTCTGGGCATGAGCAATCATCGACCTGATTCGGAAAAGCGTCGGGCTAAACCTTAGGTTAGGACGATAGCTAAATGCGCTGCCATCAAACCAACTATCCCAGTAGCTGGCGCTCCAATCTTCAATCACATAGAGTCCGCCGGGCTTCAGATGATTCTGGAAGAGATGCCAGAAACTGATACGCGTCAGCTCGCCAATATGAGAACAATCGTCGATGATTACGTCAAATCCTTCAGGGGCTGTCTCCCGCGCGATAAGATCGACTAAATCCGTATCTTGTTGCATTCCTTAAAAGACTCGGATTCGTCCGCTTTGATCGGGTACTTTAACTGGTTGCGAGTCTAATCCGACGATAAGACCTCTTGCAAAATAGTCTCGCCACAGTAGTAATGATCCTCCTTTGTAGACGCCGAGTTCCAGTAGCCTGATCTCTTCATCAAGAAGCGGCCGAAAAAACTCTTCATAATTTCGCAGGTAATGCGAGTGGTGCGCCTTGTCCGTGTCATACTTGTTTGCGTCGAGTGTCTTTTTGTCCGTTTCCGGCTACTTCAAGATGTGATGGGGTTTTGAACACGATAACATAGAGTCTATGGTGACAAACTATTTAGGCATGATCATGGATACTGAATCGAATGAAGTCGGTTCACGAGTAGGCTCCAGTCCGGTAATTTCAGATAGCCTCTCGCTTCTGCGCCATACTGACCCTAATCGGAAGACGTTGAAATATGCCCGCCTGCTTTTCATTGCTACAACTCGATGAAGTGAAATCTAGTTCGCTGCACATCCTGAGGCCTTCCTTGACGGCACTGTTTCGGGCTCTTTAGACTGGCGAACTTGATTGAAAGCAAAATAAGCCTCTTAGATTTAGATTGCAAGTGACTAAATGTGCGCCGATAGCATCGCACAATCAAAAAGATCTTGAATGGATTTTGAAACCAGCAAACGTACAAGCCGCAAGCTTTCCCAAGCTACCTTCGCACGAACGGTGCGGCACTTAGACTTTGACCGAACGGAAGCCGCGGAAATGCGCGCCCGCGAAAGGTACACGCTGATCAAATCAGAGGAATCCGGGGTGCAACTCGACCTCGCAGAGTTATGGTACTACCGCGAGTTACTTTACTTTCTCACGCTCCGAGACCTTAAGGTTCGTTACAAGCAGACACTGATGGGAGTGGCCTGGGTTATCATTCAACCGCTGACGACGGTTCTAATCTTCACGCTCGTCTTCAACCGCTTCGTGCACCTTGACACTGCCTCGCTGCCTTATCCGCTCTTCGCCCTTTCAGGTTTGGTGCTCTGGCTGTTTTTCGCCAGCGCCGTCGCCAACAGCACCCAAAGCCTTGTGAGCAACGCAAACCTCATTACGAAAGTCTATTTTCCACGCATGTTCATCCCGGCGGCTTCAGTCGGCGCCGGTCTTGTCGATCTGGGCATAGCCTTTCTGCTGCTTATAGTCTTGTGCTTCTACTATGGCGTCGCTTTGACTTTAAACGTCCTGGTGCTGCCGCTTTTTCTCTTGATGATGGCATTGCTCGCGCTCGGGGTTGGCCTCCTATCGGCTGCGGTCACTGTCAAATACCGCGACCTGCGCCATGCGCTCCCATTCATCATTCAGCTTTGGATGTTTGCCTCACCGGTTATCTACCCGACCAGCATCGTTCCACGCAAGTGGAAATGGCTGGTCACTATCAACCCTGTTGCCGGGATCATTGAAGGTTTCCGGGCGTCACTGACGGGTCGCTCTTTTGATTGGATCCAGGTGTCGATTGCAGCCGCTATCACCTTTGCGTTGCTCCTCTGCGCTATCTATACCTTCCGACGTCTTGAGGACACTTTTGCCGACGTGGTTTGAAGTTGCAAAGATGAAGCCTGCAATCACAATCGAACATGTCAGCAAGCGTTACCGCATCGGCGGCCTGCATCCCGGGTACATGACCTTCCGCGAAATGCTCGGCGGCATCGTGACTGCGCCCTTCACAAGGCGCAAGAACGGCGACGATCATCAGACGCTGTGGGCACTCCGCGATATCAATCTGCAGATCGGACAGGGCGAGCTGGTGGGGATTATTGGCCACAATGGGGCGGGCAAGTCAACCTTACTAAAAATTCTTTCGCGCGTGACGAAACCAACAAACGGCGAAGTCGAACTTTTTGGACGAATTGGTAGCCTGCTGGAAGTTGGCACTGGATTTCATCCGGACCTTACGGGACGTGAAAACATCTTTCTCAGCGGCGCTATTTTGGGGATGCGTCGCGCCGAGATCGACCGCAAGTTTAACGAGATCGTAGCGTTCTCGGAATTGCAAAAGTTCATTGAAACTCCGGTCAAGTGGTATTCCTCGGGCATGTATGTTCGGCTGGCCTTCTCCGTTGCCGCCCACCTCGAGCCCGAGATCGTGATGATGGACGAGGTTTTGGCGGTAGGCGATGCTTCCTTTCAACAGAAGTGCTTGGATAAGATGCACGAGATTCGCCAGCAGGGCCGCACAATTCTCTTTGTCTCACACGACATGGCTGCTATCACCCGACTGTGTAAGCGGGTGGTGCTGCTTGAAAACGGCAGAATCACCTTCGACGGCGAACCACGTGAAGTTGTCAAGCGCTACCTCAGTTCTAGTTTAAAGACGGCGGCACTGCTGGAATGGGAGAATCAACGAGAGGCTCCCGGCGACAACGTTGTACGCCTAAGGCGGGTACGGGTGCGTACGAAGGACGGCGAAACGACCGCGGTCGTTGATATCCAAAAACCTTTCGGTATCGAGCTGACTTATGATGTCCTGGATGAAGGCCATGCGCTCGTGCCGGTACTGGAGTTTTATAACGAAGCAGGCACCGAACTTTTTAGCACGCACGACACTAGCGCCAATTGGCGTCGCCATCCACGCTCGCGCGGAACCTACACGAGTACTGTCTGGATACCCGGCAACTTGCTGGCCGAAGGAAGTTTGCTTGGGCACGTCTCAATTATGTCTCACTTTCCCGCCACCGTACTCCACGCTCACGAGCGGAACGCCGTGGCCTTTCAGGTGGTTGACGGTCCATCAGCAGATTCCGCTCGCGGTGACTACATGGGTCCAATGCCCGGTGTTATACGTCCGCTGTTGAATTGGACCACCGAGATAAACGACATCGTCGAGGCAAACCTCAAACAGGAAGACTGTTAAGATCTTGCGCCGCCTAGAGGAAAAACTCCGGGATAATTTGTCACTCTCTTCGAAGCTGTTTTTGCGACGGCTATTTGCAGTCTGCGTGAAAGCGGTTCTTCTCGTCGCAAGAATGCCTGGTCACCTGGCGGGGAGAGCGGCTGACGCTGCCGCCGGGCGCCTGATGCGTCCGCCGCGGACTTTTAATGCCGACCGCTATAACTTGGAAACGCCTGTCCTGTCATCGGCTGATTTCGATTTAGTCGAGAATCTGCTGGCCGAAAAGAAACCTGTACACGATCAAACGGCTGACGCTATTCAAACCTCAATCATCATCGCGGTCTTCAACAAGGCAGAGTTCACATTTTCATGCCTTAGCTCACTTATAAGAGAGATTGATTTCAGCCGGACCGAAGTTATCGTTATCGACAACGCCTCGACGGACAATACCGAAGCGGTTCTTTTTCATTTTGACGACTTCGTGCGCGTCGTCAAAAATGAACGGAACTGCGGGTTTGTTGACGCTTGCAATCAGGGCGCGGCCGCGGCTCGCGGCAAATATTTACTTTTCCTCAACAACGATACAAAGGTTTTGCCGGGCTGGCTCAATCATCTGGTTACCACAATCGAAGCCAACCCTGCAAACGGCGCCGTCGGTTCGATGTTTCTCTATCCCGACGGCTCGATTCAGGAAGCAGGAGCGATCGTTTGGAAAAACGGAGAGGCATATCACTACGGCTGGGGCGCTTCGCCGGATGATCGGCACTTCAATTTTGCCCGTGAGGTTGACTACTGTTCCGCGGCTTCCCTGCTGATTAGAAGAGATGTTTTCGAGAAACTCGGCGGCTTCGATCGACGATTTGCGCCAGCTTATTACGAAGACATTGATCTCTGCTTCGGTGTGCGCTCGCTGGGGTTTAGAGTGATCTATCAACCTCTATCCCGCCTGGTGCATTACGAAGCCACCACGGCGGGCGGGGACATCAATAAGGGCGGAAAGCGATTTCAGATCATCAATCGCGAAAAGTTCGTCGAGAAGTGGCGAGATCAGCTGGAGCGAGAACATCTTGCGGAAGACCTTAAGCGGCTCGAGGAGGCGAGCAACCGCGATCGCGCGCTGCCGCGAATTGTAGTCTTTGACGAACGTATCCCAAGCCCTGATCGAGATGCCGGCAGCGGACGAATGTTCATCATTCTGAAAACACTGGCTAAATGGGCTCATGTGATCTTTGTGCCGTTCAACAGACCACAGGGACAAGGATATGAAGCTGCCCTCTGGTTTGAGGGCATAGAGACGGCGGACACGGTCGACTACAGGCGCCTGCTTAAAGATATGAGAGTGACGGCAGCCATTGTCAGTCGCCCGGCTATGGCAGAGGCGTTAATACATCGCATTCGTCGCGCCAATCCTCAGGTAAAGATCGTGTTTGACATGGTCGACAGCCACTTTATCAGGTTCGAGCGGGAGTACCAGATAACGGGGGATGTTCAAACGCTTAAAAAAGCACAGCGTTATCGAAAGCTCGAGAGACGAATGGGGCAGCGCAGTGACCTTATCTGGTGTGCCTCAGAGGAAGATAGGCAGACTATGGAGCGCGAAGTTCCAGGCAGACGAATCGAAGTTGTTCCTACGATCCATGAGCTTCGCGACCGAGGGAGGGCCTTTGAAGAAAGGAAGGATTTGCTTTTTATCGGCAACCTTGCCCATAGGCCGAACGGCGATGCGATTCTTTTTTTTATGAGGGAGATCTATCCACATCTGACACAGACTCTTCCAAACGTCAAGCTGGACATTATTGGGGAAAATGTTTCAGATGACATCTCGGCTTTCAATTCGGAAAACGTGCGAATAAGGGGTTATGTACAGGACGTCAAGCCTTATTTGCGGGGTTGTAGGATCTTCATTGCCCCGTTGCGCTTTGGCGCCGGTATAAAAGGCAAAGTGGGAGAAGCCATGTCTTACGGTCTTCCCGTGGTTACAACTTCGATTGGAGCAGAGGGCTTTGGCTTAAAGCATGGGGTTGAAGTGATGATTGCCGACGATCCGGCATCGTTCGCGGCCGCAGTAACACTGTTGTATTTCGGGAAAGAGCTGTGGGAATCGCTAGCACAGAATAGCCGCCTGGTCATTGAAAAACACTTCATACCAGAGGTTGTTGCGGAATCAATAAACAGTTCCCTGCAATAGATCGGTCCAATTAGAAATGAACCTTAACGCCGAGCAATCCGGCGGTCATCCCAGAGGCTCAGACTGGGAGTAGGAAGGACATCCGAAAAGATTACGGAGGTGGAACGCCCTTTTCCAGCAACGAGTCCAGAATTCGGACCGCCGTGTGCCCGTCCCAAAGGGGCGGGAGGCTAAGCTGCATAGTCTTTGGCCCGTCAAGCGCAGCGAAAGCGGTGGTCGTAATCTTTTTCGGATCAGTTCCGACTACCTTATTGGTTCCCATCTCGACTGTAACGGGTCGCTCGGTCGACTCGCGTAAGGTAATACATGGAATTCCCAGTACCGTAGTTTCCTCTTGAATGCCACCGGAGTCCGTTAGTACGAGGCGCGCCCTGCTGGAGAGACCGAGAAAGTCGACATAACCAAGTGGCTCGATCATGCGTAGGCCACTTGCCTTCTCGATTCGCTCTGAAAAACCTAACTGCTCAATTGTTTTTCGCGTGCGAGGATGGACGGGAAAGATGATAGGAAGGCGTTTGCTGATTTCTTCAAGCGCTTCAAGAATTCGTGAGAAAGTGCTGAGGTCATCCACATTCGACGGCCGATGAAGCGTGAGCACGGCGTATTCCCCCTCACCTAGTCCCAGATCCTGGCCCACTGTTGATTCCCTTGCACGCGGAAGATGCTTGAAGAGCGAATCGATCATGACGTTCCCAACAAAGCGTATTCGCTCCGGCGCTATTCCCTCCGCAAGTAAGTTTTCGTTTGCGTCTTCGGACGGTGTGAAGAGCAGGTTGGCAATCTGATCGGTCAAAAGCCGATTAATTTCCTCCGGCATCCTGCGATCGCGGCTGCGCAGCCCAGCCTCGACATGGGCGACCTTCACGCCCAGCTTTACGGAAACGAGCGCACAGGCAAGAGTAGAGTTTACATCGCCCACAACCAGTACCCAGTCGGGGTTTTCTTTAACGACAACTGGTTCGAAGCGTTCCATAACCGCGGCAGTTTGTGCCGCGTGTGAGGAAGAACCGACGCCAAGATAAACATCGGCTTGTGGCAAATCGAGATCGTGGAAGAAGGCGTCAGACATAGCCGAGTCGTAATGCTGACCCGTATGAACGACAAGCGACGTAAACTCTCGGTCGCGCCGCTTCATTGCTTCAACGATAGGCGCGACCTTCATGAAGTTAGGCCGGGCGCCGACAACGTTGATTACTTTCAGCATTCAGAATTGTCCAAGGTCCAACGTCCAAGGTCCAAAGTCAACAAACGCAGGCGGACATTGGACCTTGGACATGGGACATTGGACTCATAGCCGGATTATCCGGGCGCTGCTGTCGCGCCTGACGTCGCCATTGAGCGCATTCCGGGTATCAACTATTAGCGAACTAAGCTGACAAACCCGAGGGTAGTCAGTCGAGCTATGGTTCGTGACAATCACCACGCAGTCGGTGGCCCGTAACTCTTCATCAGTTAAAGGCACGGAACTGAGCGGTTGTCCGCCGCCTTCCGTGTGCGCGTCGTCAAAATGAACTTGTTTCACGAATGGATCGTGGTAACGCACATCAGCGCCTTTTGCGCGTAAACGATCGATAATCGATAACGCCGGGCTTTCGCGCACATCATCAATGTCTTTCTTGTAAGCCACGCCAAGAAGAAGAATACGCGAACCCTTCATAGACTTACTCTCATCGTTCAGGCCGTCCGCCACTAATTGCACAACATGATCGGGCATGCGTGAGTTAACTTCTTCAGCCAAACCGATGAAGCGGGAATCAAATCCGTGCTGGCGAGCCTTCCAGGACAGATAATGGGGATCGAGCGGTATGCAATGGCCTCCAATTCCCGGTCCCGGATAGAAAGGCATAAAACCAAATGGTTTCGTCGCCGCCGCGCGAATCACTTCCCACGTATCGATGTTCAGCGCATAACAAAGCCGGGCCATCTCGTTTGCCATGCCGATATTTACGGCGCGAAACGTGTTTTCCAGAAGCTTCGCTGTTTCGGCTACGCGAGCGGAGCTAACTGCGTGTACTTCTTTAACGATTTGTGAATAGAGATAAGCTGCCGCTTCAGTTGAGTCGGGAGTTACGCCGCCGACGACCTTTGGAATGTTGTGCGTTTGAAACTCCGGATTACCCGGATCAACTCTTTCCGGTGAAAAAGCGAGCAGAAAATCCTTGTCGAGTTTTAGTCCAGTCTCCTCGAGCATTGGCAGCAACACTTCGTCCGTGGTGCCCGGATAGGTGGTTGACTCGAGAATGATCAACTGTCCCTGATGCAGGCGCTCCTTAATTTCCTCTGCCGCAGCCAGAATGTAGGAAACATCTGGCTCCTTCGTCTTTCGTAGCGGGGTAGGAACGCAGATGATGACAGCATCGCATTCTTTCAAATGATCGAAATCCGTAGTTGCGTGAAGAAGCTTGTTCTCGACAAGTTGTTTCACTACTGCCGAGCCTATATCGCTGATATAGGAAACACCTGAATTAATCTGGGCCGCTTTATTCGCGTCCACTTCAAAGCCAGTCGCTCGAAAGCCCCGGCCCGCAAACTCAGCAAGCAATGGCAAGCCAACGTAACCCAGGCCGACCACTCCGACATGGGCCCGCCTGGCTTTAATCAGAGAAATTATTTGTTCCTTGACCATTTAATCCTGGTTTCCTTTTGAATTTGCCACCGCCCTACGCGGGGACCCCAGTCCGCGCTGATGCGGGTTGTTGTCTCAGTCTCGGTTGGCGGTCCCGGCAAGGTTCTCCAGCTATCCCAAGGTGTGCGCAGGTCAGCTCAACAGATCAAAAACTTATCAAGATTCAATCAAGCAAGACTATTTGAGCGTCGCGCGGAGTGTCAAGCGAGCTTTACCTTGACACTAACCAGTTAATGCAACTATACCCTGACGAAATTATGAGCGAGGGTGCCATCAACTCTTCTCCGAAACTGGTTCGCGGCCTGGGCCTGGTGGATGCCAGCATGATCGTGGTCGGGTCGATGATCGGCTCGGGAATTTTCATAACCTCCGCTGAATCTTCGCGACTTGTAGGATCGCCCGGCTGGTTACTAATCGCCTGGGCGCTAGGAGGAGTACTCACCATTACCGGGGCGCTCTGTTGCGCCGAGCTGGCAGCCATGTGGCCACGCGCCGGCGGGCAGTACGTTTTTCTGCGTGAGGCATATGGTCCGTCCATCGGATTCCTTTTCGGATGGTCGTTGTTCCTGATAATCCAAACCGGAACGATCGCTGCCGTTGCGATCGCGTTCGCAAATTTCACCGGCGTGCTAACTGGCGCGATTTCGTCGGAGAGATTTCTCATTACGCCGCTCGTCATTATCAAGCCGTTCACAATGTGGTCGATCTCTTTCAATGGCTACGCACTGAGCCTCTCCACTCAACAGCTACTGGCCGTCGTAATGATTCTCTTACTGACGCTGACGAACACTCGCGGCTTGAAAACTGGAAAGTTCATTCAAAACACGTTTACGTTTACGAAAACCGCAGCGCTGGTCGGCTTGATTGTCGTGGGATTGATCTTCGGCTGGAATCACAATAGCGCAGCGTATACGTCTGACTGGTGGAACCCACTGGCGAATGGTTGGAAACCCACAGCTTCCCAACTTGGCTTCGATGCCGCCAGCGGCGGATTCTTGGGCCTGGCGCTGATGATGTTGCTTGGCCGCGCGATGGTAGGCCCTCTCTTCGCCCAGTCGGCCTGGAACAACGTGACGTTCACTGCCGGCGAGGTTCGTGATCCGGGCCGGAATTTACCGCGAGCGCTCCTAATTGGTTGCAGTCTCGTGGTTTTGCTGTACCTGCTAGCAAATCTCGCTTACGTTGTCACGTTGCCTCTGGCCGGTATTCAAAACGCTCCGCAGAATCGGGTTGCCACCGCAACAATGCAAGCAATATTTGGTCCGCGCGGCACGATCATAATGGCCATCGCCATCATGATTTCGACGTTTGGCTGTAACAATGGATTGATACTCGCCGGCGCACGCGTTTATTACGCCATGGCCTGCGATAATCTCTTCTTCAAGCGAGTAGGTTTGTTGAACAGCCGCCATGTGCCGGCCCTCGCGTTAATCATGCAAGGGTTATGGGCAGCCTTCCTCACTCTGCCGCGAACAGTTACGACAAGCCCACAGACAGGTGCGGTAACTTACGGCAACGTCTACACACAACTGCTCGAATACATCATTTCGGCTGATTTGATTTTTTATGCACTAATGGTGGGCGCTGTAATAGTCATGAGACGAAAGGCCCCGCAGATCGAAAGGCCTTATCGTACTCTGGGTTATCCAGTCGTTCCACTCATTTATATCGGGCTGGCACTTCTGATAGTTTTAGACCTTGCCTACCTGGCCCCTTCAACCTCGGGAATTGGATA
>JALYXE010000246.1 GCA_030947265.1 Acidobacteriota bacterium | reverse complement strand
GTTGGCGGGATTCAATTGCGTTCTGGGCGAGGACCACTTAGTTCAACCCCTTTTCGGACTACGCGGTTAGCAGCGGTTTTGGATTCTTTCACGCAAGCCTCTAACGAGAAACTCGAAAGGCACCGCTGAGATCTGCGTGGAAACTTAAATCGATGTCCACAGCAATCTACTACGTTTAGTCTACGAAAGCCACGCGGGGTCTGCAGTCCTGCGATGGGTCAGGTTCATCGCAAGGGATTACCGGCGTTTGAGTATGATTGAGTTCAACTCGCGTCGGGCTCGGGCAATGAATGATTGAACAGACTGTCGAAGGCGCTCAGCGATTCATCCTCGCGGTCCTTCTGAAACTCACTAACCCACGACTTAACCGCTTTGGACATCGAAACCGGGTCGTCCGTAAGCCCTACTGCGGCCTCAGGCTGCCGAGCGGCGCGATCCTCTTTCTTGATCAGTTTGATTGATCTTTTTGTGTTCATCTTCTTATGGCTACCAGGAGCGCGTCTATTGCGTGCGCCTGCGACGCTGAGGCGTTGAAATGGAACTTGAACGGACCCAAAAGAGTCGAGCCCTCGCTCGACTCTTTCGCGTTACCTGACAATACAACGTTGCAATTGAGGATAGGTGGTGTCTCAATCGGATTGGCATCGCATTCCATGCTCGTATGTGTTGCAGACTTTTCATACTGCATGGAGAGAAGCTACCTGGTCGGTGCGCTCGCCCGAATCGTTACTTCTGTGCCACTCCGAAGTTCAAGATTGTCTTTGCCCTGAACATAAACCGTGCCGGCCCCGCCTGCCGCACCAATGATGCCGCCAATTGCTGCACCTTTACCACCACCGGCAATTGCGCCAATGATCGCGCCAATAGCGGTACCAATACCCGCGCGTTGTATGGTTTGCGTAGTCTGATTGCCGCCTTGCGCGTTTCCTTCGTTATCAACCTTTACCGTATCGCCATTAACCGCTCGAACGCTTCCGATGATGCCGCTGAATCGGTAGGTTTGACCATTCCTTAGTCTGATCGTGTTGAAGTTTAGAGTCATTCCCGACCGACCCGTAAGACGTCCACCTTGGTCAACGCGGCCGATTGTGCCTTCGATAACGGCACCATCGTATTGACTTGGCTGGCTAACGGTCATCGTGAAATCGTCCCCCTCCTTTGTCTGGTTCGTGGTCAGGTCATTGTTAAGTTGTGCCACTACCGTCTCACCATCTCGCACTATGAACTCACCGTTGGCTGAACTTGTATTGCCCAGAATCGGCGTCGTGCGGTTATAGACATTCCACTGTGCGGTATCTGAGGTGCGGTCGTAGACACTATCGACTACTACTGCCTGGGATCCTCCGTCGGGGAAGATTTGACGCCTGACGCGTAGGCGGCGACCATTTTCAATCGGATCGAAAGTGACGTTGAAATCATTTTCTCTATACCCGCTCGAGCTAACGACTAACTGGTCTCCGTTCAACGTCGCAGTCAGGCGGGTTGACCTTCCGTTTGGAAGTTGTTCCTGGTGCTCACGTCCATCGGCTTCAAATGTTGTCTGTGGGGCGCGTGAAGATGAGATTGTCACTGTGGTGCCGCGGCGATCGATTGCAAGCATGTTTGGCGATTCAAGACGAGCCAGCATGCGATCATAGGAAGCTTGGTCGTTGTTTGACATGTTTCGCCTCGCTCGCTCCGCTATGTCTCGGGGGTTGTCGCTGCGCGATGGGTCTAATCTGAAAGTTCCGCTGAGACGGTTGCTGGCGCCATATGTGTTACCGCCGGTCTGCGAACCCAACTGCCCGGAACTGCTGTTATCGAAATTCGACGAGATGTTATAAGCAATGGCTAGTGTGTTTAGATCAGTGCGGAGAGCCGACCAGTCGTTCTGGGCCCGATCGGTAAGCTGGTTGTTACGCATGAATTGGTCGATTACTGTAGCTTGTCCCACCACGCGCTCAACATCGCCTTGCAGAGACCGCCTGGCGTCGAAGTTATTGCGCAGTTGATCCGTCGCGCTCTTAAAGTAACGCAGCGATTCATTAATGTTGTCTTGACGCCTCGTCTGATCGTAACCGGAGCGGTCAAAGGCATCGCTGAGACTCGAACGAAACGTCTCACCGCCATTCTCAATCCGTCCAATTAATTGGGTGAGCTCTTGATCGCTCAGCCGATTCTGCCGATTTGCACCAATCG
>JALYXE010000240.1 GCA_030947265.1 Acidobacteriota bacterium | reverse complement strand
CTTGGCGGTACTGCTTGAGTTATTTTTCGATGAGCTGTTTCCGCTTTGGGCTGCTATTGCTATCGAAGAGACGAAAAGCAGCGACAAAATTGTTGAAATTATTTTCTTCATGGGTTCCTTCTTTTGTATGGCGCCCTTATGCGCTGGGTTGATTGAAGTAGAGTTTTGCGAATGCGTGGGTATCGTACTATCGCTTCCAATAATTCAATCGCTCACCCGGCGATCAACCGAATCTCATAACAAGCAAGCAATTTTGCATTCCATTCGAGTTCACGAAACGAAGCACGTCCGGTATTGCCTGCTGTGAGAGATCCTGCCACCAGCTCATAGTGCGCTCCTCCTCGCGGGCGATTTCAATTCGCCTTTAACGCCCTTTGGAAGGACACACAGGCGACACAAACCGGCCTTAAACACTGCTGCCTAGAAGACAAATAGCCGAGCGTGGCCACCGCTGAAGTGCCAAATCCCTAGTAAAAGCGCTATGTTTTAACGATACAACACATTGTTGTCACATATTTAAAGAGTATGTTAATATGGTGTCGGTTTGATTGACATGCCTAAAAAGCTAGCGGTAAACCCAATGGTTGTGGACCACTAGCGATTTCACAATTTCTGCCGCGGTCAAGTCGTCACACCTGAAACACATGAAAAATTTCCCTCTAGCTGCAGCTTTACTTCTCCTTTCAACTTTGTCGGCCTTCGCACAAAGTGAAGCCGTGCATCGCGTTGACAACTTTGATTTGCCTAATGCTGTGCGCATCCATACCCCACCGCCACCGGCAACCACTTCCAGACGACGCAGGGGACGCTTGGTGAGTTCGACCAACCTCAACTACTCACCTTCGAGTGTGCCCTTGACTCGTACTACGAGCATTAACTGGACCGGTACGTTAAGCGGATTCACAACTGGAGATTCTACTCTCGATAGCTACATACTAGACTCCGGTCGGCGCAATTCGGTCGATCCGCTGTTGCTTTACGCCATCATGCATCAGGAATCGACCTTCAAGCCTCGAGCCATGTCGAACAAAGGCGCTCGTGGTCTAATGCAGTTGATGCCCGGCACCGCTCTCCGTTTCGGAGTTACCAGTATCTGGGATCCGCGGCAGAACATTGAAGGTGGCACCCGCTACATGCGCTTCTTGCTGGATACGTTTGAGGGAGACGTCGAATTGGCGCTAGCTGGCTACAACGCTGGCGAAGGTGCTGTGATTAAGTATGGCTATCGCGTCCCGCCCTATGGTGAAACGCAGGAGTATGTGCGTAGGATAAGCCGGCGCTATGATTTGATTCGAGATCCACAGGCGTTCAGCCATGCCAACAGCTACAGTCGTGACCAGCTTGCTGCGAATCAACGCAGGGAATCACGCCCGCTAACGATGTATGAACGGAGCGTGTTTGCAGTGAAGCTTCCGGATGGCCGCCTGCAACTGATTACGCAGTAAATAACTACACGCAAGCTCTGGGGAAATAAATAAGCGAGGCGGTAATCTTACCGCCTCGCTTTTATTATGCCCGCTGCTCATTGCGCGGAGGGCCGTCTCAACTTCAACTAACCGGTTGAGTGATTAGTGCGGGAAGCGGGGTTACCACTCGAGCTGACGGCACACAGAGCACCGGACAAGGGGCGTTTCTTACAACCCGTTCGATTTCGGATCCCAGGACCGGCGTCCCCCCAAAAAGCGAAGCGTGAACGCTGGTGCCGATCACAATCAAATCAGCGTCCTTCTCGGAGGCCAGCCGAACGATCTCTTCATAAGGACGGCCCTCTACGATGTGATCAATCGCGCGAGCGCCATCTCCTCGAGCAAGCTGACCCATGCGTTCCTTTACGTAACCGCGCAGGCGAGCAATCGCGTTCAGACCGCCTTCGGGAAACATTACCGAAATTTGTTCTAAGTAGTCTCCTATCACGTAAACAGCGTGAAGCTCTGCCCCAGTTTGATTTGCTAACTGGGTTGCCACTTGCGTCGCAGCCGCGGACGAGGGCCGAAAGTTTGTGGATAGCAGCACTCGATTCAAGCGGATTTCGCTCCGGCCGCCTTTATGTTCCACAAAATCATGTTGGGGCGGACGAATTGTGAGTACAGGACAAGGTGCTTCAGCTATGATCTCTTCAGCCGTAGATCCCCACAACGCGCGTGAGAGTCCCCTGCGACCGTGAGTCACGACAGTCACCAGATCGATATCATAGTCACAAACTGCTTTTGAAATTTGCGGGGCTGGTTCTCCTTCGACAATGACCGGCTCAACCTCAAGGCCTTCGAACAATGGGTCAGCCAGCAGTTCTCGAATCTCAGTCCTTAGTTGGAGTAGGCATCTGTTTTCCTGCTCTTCAAAAACACGTGCAGGGAGTGTTAACAAATTTGGTGGAACGCTCGCGCTCTGAACGCTGAACAGCACGACTCTTCCGCTTCCGCTTCGAGCAAAGGCAGCCGCGTATTTCAGGGCTGCGCGTGCGCGTGGGGTGAAATCAGTGGGTAAGAGAATGTTTCTGAACGGATACATGGTTC
This sequence comes from Acidobacteriota bacterium, assembly GCA_030947265.1. Classification (GTDB taxonomy): domain Bacteria; phylum Acidobacteriota; class Blastocatellia; order Pyrinomonadales; family Pyrinomonadaceae; genus PSRF01. Next base: position 11,950 of record JALYXE010000240.1, on the reverse strand, counting down.
GGCTGAGTCTAACAAGAAACAAGTTACCGGGAATAGTGGTCGGCAGGCGCCAGGGTGCAGCTGGAACGGGCAATGGAAAATGATAAAGTCTTTCACATCAGCCTTTCTTCCGTCTCTAAATTCGTTTTTGCTCTGGATTTTTTTACGCTTTCCGTGCCAAACTCCGCCGCAAATCGATGATGTAGATAGCTTGATCTATCTTTTGTCATCCTTGCGGAGTGGAAATGATCGAAGTAACTAACATCGTCAAGCGCTATGGTCGGAACACCGTACTTAATAAGGCAACGTTTCAAATTCAGGACGGCCAGCTGACCACCATTCTTGGCCCTTCGGGTTGCGGCAAATCGACCATGTTACGTTGTATGAATCGCCTCGAACGTTTTGATCGAGGCCGTTTGCGCATTGGCGACGTCGAAGTCGTTGGAACTGAAGAGAAACAACTGACAGCTTCCGAAGAAAAGCAGGTAACTAAGCGACTGCGGGAGCATGTGGGCATAGTGTTTCAAAACTTCAATTTGTTTCCCCACCTGACTGTGCTTGGCAACTGCACACAAGCGCCCACAATCGTCAAGCGAGTTGATCGCGCTGCTGCAGAAGAAATTGCCCGTCACTACCTGGACAAAGTAGGACTGAACGACAAGGTTGATTTCTATCCTGCCCAACTCTCAGGTGGACAGCAGCAACGCGTAGCCATTGCTCGCGCGCTGGCAATGGAGCCGGCAGTGATGCTATTCGACGAGCCTACATCCGCGCTTGATCCGCAACTCATCCAGGGCGTGGCGCGTATGCTTCGCGCTCTCGACGACCTGGGCAAAACGCTGGTCGTTGTGTCTCACGACATGAACTTTGCACGACGCATTTCTGATCAAGTCATCTATTTCGAGGGCGGCCACGCCGTCGAATCCGGTACCGCGCAAGAGGTTTTCGGAAAGCCGCAGCAACCTGAAACGCGCGCCTTCATGCAGAGCTTCCACGACGACGACGTGCCTGACGAGCAAATAGCAAGAAATAGCGTGCGCGATCATAAGCTTAATGTATCGGAAGGAACCCGCGGCAACCTTGGGCAAGAAGAGTGACAGAATGACCAACCTTCCAGCCAGCCCTGCACGGAAGCTCCCGCAGAATTCTCAGCGGAAGCTCACCGCTACTTTCCTTCTCCTACTGCTTTTTCAGGTGCCAACATTCGCGCAGTCCGGTTTGGACCGCGTACGCAGGAACGGTGAATTGCGCGTCGGCACCGATGCTACCTATCCGCCCTTTGAAACAGCAGAGGGTGGGCAATTCAGTGGGTTCGATATCGACCTCGCTAACGCCATCGCGCGCGAACTCGGGGTAAAGGCGCGATTCGTTAACGCCAGCTTCGACGGCATCTTTCCGGCGCTGCAGAATGGCACCTTTGATGTCGTGATGTCTTCAGTGACCATCACACCCGAGCGCAGCGCCTCCATGCTTTTCTCAGATCCCTATTACGATTCCGGCCAGTTGATCGCGGTCAATCAGGATAGACAGGGCATCGCGTCGCCAGACGATCTAAAAGGAAAACGCGTTGGTGTTCAGATCAATACGACGGCGCAGTTTGAGCTGGAGAAGAAGCAAGGCGTCGATGTAGCGAAGTACAACACTATAGATCTTGCTTTACTCGACCTGCGTAATAAGCGCATCGACGCGGTAGTCGGCGATGCTCCCGTTCTGAAGTACATGATCTTTCAGAGCTTTCGTGAACTGAAGACCGTTGGTCGCAGGTTTACAGACGAGAAATTCGGAATTGCCCTGGCCCAGGGAAGCGAAGATTTACACCAAGAGATAAATCAGGCGCTTAAGAAGATCAGGGAAACAGGGGAATACGATCGGATACATGAAAAGTGGTTTGGCGAGGCGGCTGAACAAGCGGCGCGGCTACAATCGCAGCAGACGAAACCAAAAGTATTCGACATCGGCATCGTTCGCAAAACCTGGTCAATCTTTTTGCGTGGTGTCTGGATGACGGCACGGCTGGCACTTTTGAGTTTGGGGCTGGGATTGCCCATTGGACTACTGCTGGCGTTAATGCGTGTGCAGTCATCTCGCTTGATTGCGGCCCCGGCGGCGTTTTATGTGGAGGTGATGCGCGGCACGCCGCTTCTGGTCCAAATCCTCTTCATCTATTTTGTTCTGCCATACTTCGGCATCTATCTTCCCGCGTTCACTAGCGGCGTGATCGCATTGACCTTGAACAGCGCCGCTTACATTTCGGAGATTTTCCGCGCCGGCATACTTTCAATAGATGCCGGTCAAATGGAAGCGGCACGCGCTCTGGGCATGACGTATCCACAAGCGATGCGTAGTATTATTCTGCCGCAAACTTTTCGCCGGGTGGTGCCGCCGCTCACTAACGAAGGTATCGCACTGTTAAAAGACTCGTCTCTTGTGTCAGTAATTGGACTGACTGAACTCGCACGTTCAGGACAAGAGCTCGCAAGTCGCTACGCAGCGCCGTTGACGATTTGGCCCGTAGTCGCGGTCTTCTATCTCCTGCTGACTTTTCCTTTAACGCGGGTGGCAGAATATCTTGAAAGGCGATGGCGCCCGGTAACAAGAGCTTAGGAATCTTCGGCAGCTTCGCGTAAAATTGGATCTATGGCTACCGAATTAAGACAATTGTTTCGCGAGGCGCTTGAGTTAACAGACAATGACCGCGCCACGCTCGCCGGTCTGCTGATTGAAAGCCTGGAAGGGCCACCTGACCCGGACGTTGAAAGTGCGTGGGCCGAGGAAGCCGAGCGCCGTTGGCGGGAAATCCAGCCGGGCAAGGTTCAAACAGTTCCCTGGGAGGAAATCAAGGCCAAGCTATTGAGCGGCGAATGATCAAGATCGAATTCCACCCCCAGGCTGAGCAGGAGCTCTCTGAGGCAAAAAATTGGTATCGCGGGCGGAGCAAACTCGCAGCCCGTGCATTCGCTACCGACATCGCTGACTCTCTCCGATACATCGCCGCCTCGCCAAACCGTTGGCCTGAGGTTCGACTCGGGGAACGACGTTTTGTTCTCTCTTGATTTCCATTTTCAATTCTGTACCGCGTAAAAGCGGACGTAGTCTCATCACAGCAGTGGCGCACCAGAAACGACGTCCCGGCTATTGGCGCGATCGCAAGGCGGATTAAGGTTCGCTCGCGACCAGGATTATCGTAATGAACGCACTTCCCATAATCGTCGGCTCGCTCTGTGTAATCGCAATTGCCTATCGCTACTACTCCGCATTCATCGCCGCCAAAGTACTTGCTCTTGATGATTCACGGCCAGTGCCGTCAAAGACAATGTATGACGGCCACAACTATTATCCGACAAACAAATGGGTTTTGTTCGGCCATCACTTTGCTGCCATTTCCGGAGCCGGCCCTCTAATTGGCCCGGTGTTGGCTGCGCAATTTGGTTTCCTGCCGGGACTACTATGGCTGGTGATTGGCGTGTGCCTCGGTGGCTCAGTACACGACTTTATGATCCTGGTGGGCAGCGTTCGCCGCAAGGGAAAATCCCTGGCCGAAATGGCCCGCACTGAGATCAGCCCGTTGTCGGGTCTCGTCGGGGGCGTCGCGATTCTTTTCATCGTAGTCATTGCATTAGCAGGTTTGGGTCTGGTGGTAGTGAATGCGCTCGCAGAATCACCATGGGGAACGTTTACGGTCGGATTCACAATTCCACTTGCGCTCTTCATGGGTCTTTACATGTACCGCTTCCGCAAAGGCAAGATTGCCGAGGCGAGCGTGATCGGTGTCATCGGGTTGCTGGCGGCAGTTTATTTTGGAGGACGAATTGCCGACTCATCAGTCGCTAACGCATTTACACTTTCACGCAACACTTTAACGATCTTGATGGCCGCGTATGGCTTTATAGCATCGGTAATTCCCGTTTGGATGCTGCTCTGTCCGCGCGATTACTTGTCTTCATATTTGAAGATTGGCACGATCGCATTCCTGATAATCGGCGTCATCCTGGTGCATCCAAACCTGAACATGCCCGCCTTGACTCCTTTCACGCACGGTGGAGGTCCGGTGATTCCGGGAAAGCTTTATCCTTTTGTCTTCATCACCATAGCTTGCGGAGCGATTTCAGGTTTTCACGCGCTGATCTCGTCCGGCACTACGCCGAAAATGATCGCGAAAGAAAGTGATACTCGTCTGATCGGCTACGGCTCAATGCTAATGGAGGGGGTGGTCGGCGTGGTGGCATTGATTGCTGCAACCTCTCTCTTTCCAGGCGATTACTTTGCCATTAACACTGCGCAGAAAACCGATACCCAAAAAGCCGCCTACGTGCGAATGGTTGATGAACACAGCGCCCAGGGATTCAACATGCAGCCGCAGGAGATTGATCGACTCGAAGAAGAATCAGGCGAAAAAAATCTCCGCGGGCGTACCGGCGGAGCAGTAACGTTGGCACTCGGCATCGCTAAGATCTTCGACGGCATTCCAGGTCTGCGCGGACTGATGAAGTATTGGTATCACTTCGCAATTATGTTTGAAGCTCTTTTCATTCTCACAACCATTGATACAGGTACACGCGTGGCTCGTTTTCTGGTAGGAGAGTTTGGCGGGCGCTTTTATCGCAAGCTGGAAGAACCGAACTGGCTACCGGGCTCAATTGTTACTAGTGGGCTGGTCGTGGCAGCCTGGGCAGCATTCATCTGGTCGGGATCTATTTCCACTATTTGGCCAATGTTTGGAATTGCGAATCAACTTTTGGCTTCCGTCGCGCTCTGCGTCGCCACTACCATTATCATCAACTCAGGCAAAGCCAAATATAGCTGGGTCACCCTAATTCCGCTGACGTTTGTCGCCGTGACAACTCTTGTTGCCGGTTGGGAATCGATCACCGACATCTTCTGGCCGCTCTCGCAAAAACCCGAGACCGCTCTTCAGGGCTACATCAATACTTTTCTAACCGTCATCATCATGATGGCGGCAATCATTATTCTCATTGATTCGATCCGTTTGTGGACGAGCGGCGGCATGCGTACGGAGCCGGCAACGCCCTCGAAGCTTGCCGAAGCCCCCATCGCATGAACTTTACAACTGAGTGTGGTGACGCATCTCGGGTCTGGGCCCGAAGGAATCTTAAAAAGCGCCGTTAGCTGCCAGACTCAAGACTCATAGCCTCAAGGTCGGGAAGGGGGTATACCCCCGGCCTCAAGTAGGAGAGTCATGCAAGCAAAGTGGGCAGAGCTAGTCTCAATGATTATTCTTCACTTTAATGAATTTCAATTTTAAGAAGCGGGGGTATACCCCCTTCCCAACCATGAGACTCTCAATGTTGAGCTTTTGCATCCACTTCGCTACGGCTAATCACCGCGTGTGAACTGAGACACCATTGCTACGCGGTGGACAGTTCCTACGATAATCGGCAATAATATCCGCTTTTAATCGGGCTGCTGACGAGCGTTGTACTTGCCGGAGTGCTTCCGGTAGCGAACGCGTGCGTTTCAAACATCTTCTCAGCCGGCGGCGGAGCAGTTATCCAGTCGCCTACTTAAACAACCGGAAAGGAATCACACAATCGTGGAACTATCGCTGATCTCATTTATCAGCCTGCTAACAGTTTGTCTGGCAGCATTCGTTCTCAAAAAGAAGATCAAAAACAGCATGAGTACCAAACCTGTTTCATTGCTTACCGCCGCGGCGCGTCGCTTTCGGCGCAGGGCGCTAACATTTGCGGCCACTCTGGCCGGGTTAGCGGTTTATGCATCGCCCACGTTCGCTCAATCCCGCGAGGGTGGAGAGTCAAACCTGATACTTCCAGACCTTTCTGACGTAACTTTCTTCGGCGGGATTGACGGTCACAGATTACTGCTGACGGGAATTGTCGTCTGTCTGCTGGGGCTCAGCTTTGGTCTGGCGATGTATATGAACTTGAAGAAGTTGCCGGTTCATCGCGCAATGCGCGAGGTTTCGGAGCTTATTTATGAAACCTGCAAAACTTACCTGATCACTCAAGGCAAGTTCATTCTGATTCTCGAAGCGTTCATCGCGGTCATCATCATTCTCTACTTCGGCGTGCTGTCACGGATGGAACCCTTCAGCGTGGCGATTATTCTTGCCTTCAGTCTTATTGGCATCGCGGGCAGCTACGGCGTCGCCTGGTTTGGCATTCGCGTAAACACTTTTGCCAACTCACGTACAGCCTTTGCCAGTCTCGAAGGTAAGCCTTTTCCTCTATACGCAATTCCACTGAAAGCCGGCATGAGCATCGGCATGATGCTGATCAGCGTCGAACTCTTGATCATGTTGTGCATTCTTCTTTTCATTCCGGGCGATTACGCCGGACCGTGCTTTATTGGTTTTGCTATTGGCGAATCACTCGGTGCCGCGGCACTTCGGATCGCGGGCGGCATCTTCACGAAGATTGCCGACATTGGTTCCGACTTGATGAAGATCGTCTTCAAAATCAAGGAAGACGACGCGCGAAACCCCGGCGTGATTGCTGACTGTACGGGCGACAACGCGGGTGACTCAGTTGGTCCAAGCGCCGACGGTTTCGAGACCTACGGTGTCACGGGCGTGGCGCTGATCACTTTCATTCTGCTGGGCGTGCCCAATCCGAGGGTGCAGGTGCAATTGCTGGTCTGGATTTTCGTCATGCGCATCATGATGATAATTGCCAGTGCGATCTCCTATTTCGTCAACGACGCGATCGCGAAAGCCCGTTATGGCCGTGCGGACAAGATGAATTTTGAGTCGCCGCTCACCTCTCTGGTATGGATTACGTCAATAGTTTCCGTCGTGATTACATTTATTGTTTCCAGGCTAACGATTCCTATCCTGGGCGGGGACACAACCCAGTGGTGGAAACTAGCGACTATCATCTCCTGCGGAACGCTGGCGGGTGCAATCATTCCCGAACTGGTGAAGGTGTTTACTTCAACCGAATCCCGACACGTCAGCGAAGTGGTTACTTCTTCTCGTGAAGGCGGTCCCTCGCTCAACATTCTCTCGGGTCTTGTGGCGGGAAACTTCTCCGCATACTGGCTGGGTATCAGCATCGTCGCTCTAATGTCAATCGGATACTACTTCAGCACAATGGGGCTGGACTCGTTGATGATTTCCACCTCCCTGGTGCAGGTCGCCCCGGTTTTCGCTTTCGGCCTCGTTGCTTTCGGATTTCTGGGAATGGGGCCGGTCACTATCGCCGTCGATTCGTATGGACCGGTTACCGACAACGCACAATCGGTTTATGAGTTGTCGTTGATCGAACAGGTGCCAAATGTCGAAGCCGAGATTCAGAGAGACTTTAACAGGACGGTGAATTTCTCTCGCGCTAAGCACTTGCTCGAAGAGAACGACGGCGCTGGAAACACTTTCAAAGCCACCGCAAAGCCCGTGTTAATCGGCACCGCCGTCGTCGGAGCCACTACCATGATCTTCTCAATCATCATGGTGCTGACTAACCAGCTTAGAGATGCAGTCGCCCTCAACAGTTTATCGTTGCTGCACGCGCCTTTTGTGCTTGGGTTGATAACTGGCGGCGCCATCATCTACTGGTTTACCGGTGCTTCAATCCAGGCAGTAACTACGGGAGCCTATCGCGCGGTCGAGTTCATCAAGGCCAACATCAGGCTCGAGGGTGTTGAGAAGGCGTCAGTGGAAGACAGCAAAAAGGTAGTCCAGATTTGCACACAGTATGCACAGAAGGGCATGATCAATATCTTCCTCACAGTTTTCTTTTCGACGCTTGCTTTCGCATTTGTCGAGCCTTTCTTTTTTATTGGTTATCTGATCTCGATCGCGGTGTTCGGTCTTTATCAGGCTATCTTCATGGCCAATGCCGGTGGCGCCTGGGACAACGCGAAGAAGGTGGTTGAGGTCGATCTAAAACAAAAGGGCACGGCTCTCCACGACGCAACTGTGGTCGGCGACACGGTTGGCGATCCCTTTAAGGATACATCGTCCGTAGCTCTAAACCCGGTAATCAAGTTTACAACCCTGTTTGGACTCCTGGCGGTCGAACTCGCGGTCAGCTTAACCCATCGTAACAACGGCGATACGACCTTGACCCACATACTGGCGTTAGGATTTTTTCTGGTCTCAGTCTTCTTTGTTTGGCGCTCGTTTCATGGCATGCGCATTGGCACGCTCGTAGCAGAAACGGCCAGGGCTTCATCTAATGAAGACTTGAAACTCTAAACTCGAAACTTTAAACTCGATCCATGAATTCTTTCGCCCATACTTACACCGAAGCCGACACGCTTATTGGCGCGGCGCTGGCTCCGATGGATTGGACGCGATCCGTTTCGCTCGTCTTCGCTTTTAGTTTACTCACGGCACTCGCGGCTCAAATCGTCATTCCAATCGGTCCTGTGCCAATTACCGGCCAGACGTTTGCGGTGTTACTCACCGGCGCGTTGCTGGGATCGCGTCTGGGAGCTATAGCGATGATCGTCTATCTCATAGAAGGCGCGAGCGGGCTCCCCTTTTTTTACGGGGGACACGGAGGAATTTCCCACATTCTTGGACCAACGGGTGGCTATCTAGTTGCATTTCCTGCTGCGGCATTCGTGACCGGGGCCTTCGCAGAAAACGGTTGGGACAAACGGTTCCCGGCTGCGGTAGTCGCGATGGCGGTTGGCTCAGCGATTATCATTCTCGCCGGTTGGGCGTGGCTTTCCCAGTTCATGGGACCGGCCGTGGCGTTTCACGCCGGCGTACGGCCCTTTCTGATCGGCGATATTGTTAAGATCTTTCTTGCTGCTGCCGTGCTTCCTTCTGGTTGGTTTTTCCTTAATCGCAAGGCTTCGGGCAAGGAATAAGGATCATGCCCCTTGCGATAGCCAGCCCCGAACGAACAATCGTCTTGGGGTACTGATGCCGTTTGTCCATCTGAATTGCGATTGGGGCGGACCCAATCGTTGTACTAAGGGCAAGCATTCAAACTGCATCACTACACGTCGGGGACTTTTTGTTGTACCCCACACCTTCTATAATGTTGTGCCCCACAGCTTCTATAATTAGAACGGAATACCCCAGTTTGATATTAGGTCCGCGGCGTCCTTTTAATCTTGCGAACGTGTCTCCCCTTTATTGATTGAAGGAGAAGCGTAATGAAACTCACCGTCTTCTTATTCCTAACGCTCTTTATCACTGCATCGGTTTCGTCGGTTCATGCTTATCAATCACCTGCTTTTCACGTCACGCAGATTGCGCCTTACGACAAGGCTGTTCCCGGGCAGATTATGCAGCTCCTGGTCGAAGGCCTTGAGAGAGGCGCGTCTCCGCTGATGCTTCCGGCAGAGGATTTCAAACTTACCGTCTCGCAGGACGGCGCCTCGCAAGACGCAAAAATCCGGAACGTGACCGTGACGTTAAGATAAGATCCGCAACCGCGCAACGAACCCGTGGGCGCAGGTCCCGCGAGTGGGCCGCAGATGCATGCGTTTCAGAGCGTCAATTTCGTTGTTCCGCAGGGTTTACATAAGGGAGAAGCAGAACTAGTGCTGTCTTACCGTGGCCAGCGTGGCAATTCCTTGACGCTGACCGTCATCGACAAGCCGCTTCGGCCGGTCGTCGGTACTACGTCGGTGATGACGATCAGCCCAAGTTTGCTACCACCGCCGGGGGCAAGAATCCACGGTAACGATCTTGGGTGGCGCCTTGAACGCGGGTCAACCGCAACGCTTTTTGTTAACCCACTGACGGACCCCGACGATGCGAATTCTGCAGTGTTGATTCGTTTCAAGCAGGGCGACAACTACTACGACGCGCAAACTCGAGTAAAGAATAAGCCTTTCAAGGTTGAGAACCGCGGCCGCGGGGTAGGCTTTTTTCCAGCGCGAGATATTTTGGAAGTGGACATTCCCTCGGCTTTGATGATGGGACCAGCCGAAGTCGAGATACGCCTGCGGGCGAACGGACAGGAAAGTGAGCCGGCAAAGGTGAATGCTTTGATTACAGATGCAGCGCGTTCGGCAGAGGCACCGGCGGCCAATGCTCCTCGGCTTCTTCTAGTTACTCCAAACCGCGTGGGAGCGGGACAGTCGCTAATGCTTTCGCTGGACTACCGCCGCACGCTCGACCCAGATCCCGCACAAACAGTCATCGTTATAGAGCAAGGAAACAACCGCTATATAGTGGCCGCCGAGAGAAGCTCGCTGGCATTTGGAGGCAGTAAAGCTCCTGATGCCCCAGTCGCCTTCTTTGTGCGAACCACCAGGCAGATAATCGGCGAAGCTGAGGTTCGTATCGTCAACCAGCTGCGAGGTGAGCAAACTGGAATGAGTGAACCCGTCGCGATCGAGATCGTGGACGAAACTTTACCCCCGGAATTCCTCGGCGTGAATGAATCAACAGAAGCGGACCTCGCCCCTATGCGTCAAAGATACGAGATTCAGGCGCGAACAGATCGGAAGTTTCCCGCATTTGACCCACAGAGCAAGTACGCCACCATTCACGCTCGCGGAATTGATTACAATCCACGCTTCGTCCGCATAACGATCGAGCAGGATAGCCAACGCTTCACCGTGGCACCGCAAGATTTCTCATCATATTCAAGTGAGGAGCTAATCGTCCGCCTTCCTAAAGAACTAAAGAGCGGCGAGGCCAGGATGACCATCGAAAATCGTGGGGCAGAATCGTTTAGCACGCCTGTTAGCAAACAATTCGAAATATGTTGCACGCCATAACTGGGCACTAAAGTCCCAGCCTTCCAGGGGATTGTGCAGACCCGATCATCCCGCGTATAGGTCGGAGCAGTTTCTTTGTATTGCTGGCGCCGCTGAGGCTCAGGCTTACGCGGCAGTAGGCTCGGCGACCACAGGAGCTCTGGTTAGCAGGGCCGCCCTGCGCCATCGCAGGATCAGCAATACAAGAGCTGGGATTCCGACAATGACACTGATAATTTGCGAGGTAGAAAGGCCGGTCAAAGTTGTCAATCCAAACAAATCGCCGCGTGGATCATCCCGCACAAACTCGATGACAAAGCGAATAACTGCATACAGAACAACATAGAGAAGAATTACTTGTCCGCTGAAACGCTTGTGTTTGTGTAGCCACAGCAAAAAGAAAAAGACAATTAGCATGGAGAATGATTCGTAAAGCTGCGTCGGATGCAGATAAGCGTCAGTGGGAACGCCAGTAATTTCATGACCCACCTCCGTAAACTTCACGCCCCAGGGAAGAGTTGTAGGCTTACCCCAACAACAGCCGGCGGCAAAACAACCCTGCCGGCCAAAAAAATTTCCGATGGCGATTCCAGGTGCGCAAGCGTCGGCAGTTTTCCACCAGGGAAGTTTGTAGCGGCGCATTAAGAAATACCCAGTCACAACGGCGCCAATCAGACCGCCGTAAAAAACTCCGCCCGAACGCAGGAAATCAAGCGATATAAGTTGCAACGGATGACCGCGATACTCCGGCTCCGTAAAGAACATCAGGATCTTGGAACCTATAAGCGAAGCCAGCAACATCCAGAGACTCAGGTCATAGATCTTTTCACGCGGCAATCCGTCGCGAGCCGCAAGCTTTACTGTGATCAGGATCGCGCAAAGGAAAGCAAGCGCCAGAAAGACACCGTAAGTGTTAATCGGAAAACTGCCAATACGAAAAAGTTCAGGATACATAAAACGTAGTTAGAAGTCAGAAGTCAGAAGTCAGGATTCAGAAGTCAGGATTCAGAAGTCAGAAATAACTATACCTATGGACTGCAGCTTCATCCAAACTCGTGGATCGATTTGGATTCCGCAGACCCGTTGACTACTGACTTCTGACTACTGACTACTGACTTCTGACGCCTTTGTCTTTTTCTCAAAAACCAGATCGTAGGCGAGCAGCAGCGCGCCCATGGTGATGCTTGCATCGGCAACGTTGAAGGTGGGCCAATGATAAGAACCAGCATGCATTACAATAAAATCGATTACGTGGCCCATCCTGACGCGGTCAGTCAGATTACCGGTGATTCCCGCCAATAGAAGCGCACAAGCTCCTAAAACCCGA
>JALYXE010000235.1 GCA_030947265.1 Acidobacteriota bacterium | reverse complement strand
GATCTGCAAAGGAAGCGTTTGGGTCGGAAACTGTTTCCTCGGTCACTGAATTCCATTCAACCTCGGCTGAAGGCGCGCTTTCCGCAACGTGGGCCTCGGAGGTTTCCACCGTCGCCTCACTTACAATGGCAAAGCTTTCGAATGAGGGGACCGCAGCTAATGAGGGGTCGTCCGCCATCTGCGGTTCTTCGACAGCTTCTTCCAGGAATCCGCCTATCAAATTTAGCCGCTCCAAATATCGCGATTCATCCGGAGCGAGACGAACGAGTTGAGTTAGCGCATAACGTTCATCTTCGGCCAGGCCCGCAGTTTCGGCGGACTCCGCCAACCGCTCGAGGGCAGCGCGGAGTTTTTCCATATCGCGCAGCCACCAGTAGATTCTCGCCAGCAAACGAAGGCTGGGAACGTGTTCGGGATTGCGCTCAAGCAGCTCGTTGACGAGTTCGAGCAGATCATTTTCTTCGCGGCCCGAAAGCATGGGCTCAATTACAGTACCGAGGATTCGGGCTGCCTCGTCTTCTCGATCCAGCTTCAGATAAGCGAGAGCGACTTCAATCAGACGGCGATAGTTTGAAGTGTCCTGCGCCATCAACAACGAGATTGCGCGTTCGGCGCCGACGGGGTCTTCTGCATCTATATAGGACTGCGCCAGCATGGAAATAAGCTCAGCGTCATCAGGTGTTTCGGCGACAGCCTTTTCGAGAAGCTCAGCCGCTTCGTCGGCCGTACCCATCGCGGCATGAGCTGCAACTAAACCTTTGAGAGCCGGTATCTCGTTCGGGCACAGCTCGAATGCTCTGGAGTAGGATGCGACCGATTTCTCAAACAAACCGTTTTCAAGCAGGCGATCTGCTGCTTCGCAAAAAGCTTTGACGGCGTCCGCCTGCATACCTTCCAGGAGATAACCTTCCGCAAGCTTGAGTCTGATTTCAGTATTATGAGGATCCAGGTCTGCAATCTTGTGAAGCACATGAAGAGTTTGCCTGGTTTCGCCAGCTCGAGTGTGCGCGTCGGCAACTACGAGATACTGCGCGCGCGCATCCACCACCAGTCCCTGTGTGGCGTATAAGTCAGCAAGCTTACCAGACGTTTCCGGATCGCGAGGTTTGAGCTTGTCAATCTTTCTGAACATCGCGATTGCTTTTAGCGTGAATTGCTGCCCGCGATAGTGTTCGGCTATGCGAGAGAAACAGGCAATCGCTTCCTCTTTCTCTCCAGCGCGCGCCAAAAGATCTCCCAACATGTTGAGAGTTGTAAGATCGTTGTCATCATGGTTGATGATCTGACGATACTCTTTAATGGCGGCGCTGATCTTTCCCTGCGAGAGGAATTTTTCAGCGGCCTTTAGAACCTTAGCTTTCTCGAAGAGCATCAGGAGTATTATGTATCACTTAATATAGGAGTGGAGTCAAACGCAGTAGGGGGTTCTGAAGAAAGGAGGATCGAATGCCGCATTTTTGGTCCCCGACTTTTCTTTGACGAAACAGCCAGAAGCTACGCTAACATGCGCAAAATATGGCTGTCAACGCATTGATTTTGTTGTTTTGAGCGAAGACTGTTTAATGCAAACAAGCCAACCCCGGCTCGCTTAGTTTATGAGGCTCGCCGTTTTATCAGTTATTTGCTTTCTCAGTTAGCCGCCTATTGAATATTCGAGCGGAACAACCTTCCAGCAGATCGCGCCTGTCTACACCAGCGCCGTGGTCACGCGTGGGCCAGCAGGCCGCGACCATTGGCCTTTTCCTCTATTCGGCTTTCGCGCCCCATTCAATCGCCGCGGCCGAAATTTCGCTGGCCATAGTAGGGGCGGGTTGGCTGGTCCGTACAATCTTTAGTAGACGGACCGGATTTGAGAGAACTCAACTCGATCTTCCAATCTGCATGTTCTTTCTATGGAGCGCAGTTTCCTCATTCCTTTCGCAGGAGCCGAGCATCAGTATCGCTAAAATCCAATCTACGTGCGTGATCTTCCTTTTTTATCTGACACGGGCAATCGTCACACGGCGAACGGCAGTCCTGTTGGTGGCTGTAATGATCCTGTCGGGCGCAGTGGGGACAATCTACAGTATCTACGATCTAGCGCGCGGCCGGGGCGTTATTGTCGAATCACTCGCGGTAGATAGTCCGTTGCGTCCACTTCACCTTCGCGAGGGCGATGCCATCTGGAGAATTGATGGCCGGCGCGTTTATTCCGTGGCGGATATTGACGAGAGAATAAGAAACTCAACACAAACTGAAATGACCGTAAGCGTGATCGCTCAAGGCGAACACGTCGAACTTCCCGGGCTTAAGGTGACGCGAGCAATCGAGAGGAGGCCCTCGCCCTCGGGTATTGTGGGCGCAGGACCCACGCACCGGTTTCGGGCCTCAGGATGGACGCGC
>JALYXE010000226.1 GCA_030947265.1 Acidobacteriota bacterium | reverse complement strand
TTATTTACCAATGTATTACTGATGGTCCATGAGTGTCCGGCGACAAAGCCCCAGGGGTGAGACCAATTCGTGGGCGCCGGCGTAACCGGGAACCTCGGGGCTACGCCAAAGTGGTCGGAGATGACGTTAGCTCGCAGGAATACTATTTGTTTACTCGTAAGATTAAGGTCCAAGCGGGCTGTGTGAGAATTCAGGGACACGGGAACAGAAGCATTGAACCGGAACCCCGCCGTGTTGAGTTGTGTCTCGAATTTGCTGTCCCCGACCGTGAAATCGTTCGCGGGATATTTAGCTGCGGCTTGAGCTAGCGCCGCTGCAGCTAACGGATTTGTGCCCACCGTGTTGCCGTTTGTCGAAAAGATCGTGTTGACCTGAGCTGCAGTAAGAGCCGTGATTCCACCTCCGGCGTTTACATAGCGCAGTTCCCCGCGTCCCATGCTCGCGAGCGGAACAACTCTGACCACGGTTTGTTCTGCAGCATCGCGACGCCCCTCGTAGCTGTAAAAGAAGAAAAAGCGGTCCTTTACGATAGGCCCACCTAGGGCGCCACCGAACGTATTGCGGAGTAGTTTGGGTCGCGGGTTTCTAAGGTCCCCTACCTTGTTCTGTCCCAAGATTACATTCGAATCGGTGGCTATGAATCTTCCATTGCGGTTGTTGAAGAAATCGTTTGCAGTAAAGATGGTATTTCGATGGGCCTCAAATAAAGCACCGTGCCAATCGTTGGTGCCGCTTTTCGTAATGAGGGAGATCTGCGCACCGGAAGAGCGACCCTGATCTGCATTCGCATTAGAGGTGGTCACGCGAAATTCCTCAATTGCTTCGGAATTTAGCCGAAGCACCGGACTGTTTATTGAGTTCGTTTGCGCTTCGTTAATATCGATTCCGTCGAGTGTAATGTTGGATTGGTCGCTGCGAGCGCCGGTGACATAACCCTGGGGTGTAACTCCCGGTTGCAATGTAACCAGGGATAATACATTTCGCGCTTCGAGGGGCAGCTGAGTAATCTGCTGATTCACAAAGTTGTTACCTAAGGTAGCATCATCGTGGTTGACCAGGACTTCGCCAGAGCCTGAGGCAATGGTAACCGTTTCCGCGACGTTCCCAATCTCCAGCACGACATCCACAGGTGTGGCTTTCGAAACCAACGCGTGCACATTAGTTATGGCTGCCTTCTTGAACCCCTTCGCCTCCACTTCAAGCCTATAATCTCCTGGCGAAACTGATTCAAAGGAATAGCCACCATTGTCACTAGTCGTGGCTGTGCGGGAAGAGTTGGTGGCTGGGTTAACCAGCGTTACGGTAGCGCCAGCGACGACGTTGCCCTGCTGGTCTGTAACCAGGCCACGCACTGAAGACGTGCCCTGCTGGGAGAATGCACTAATGGAAAACACTATTAGAACAAGAAGCGCGCTCGGCATTAAGATTGAGCGGCTCCCAAGGAGACTTTGTCTTTTCATGGGTTCCTCCAATGCAAGATGGTTGAGGTCGTGGTTTCTTATTGCCTGAGAACTAAGTTCCGCAACAGCGCCTGACTTAAGCAAAAAACCGATCAACTCGGATTCTTAGCCGGGCTAAGGCAACTCTTGGATTACGAATACAAACCACTTTCTTAGTTATGCTTCGACGACTGTCGAAAATCGATAACTAAGGCGCGGACTGGAATAGACCTAAGAATATTTTTATTGTGAAACTTTTTCCTTGCAGATACTATTCCTCAAATAGCGAACATTCGAAACCACGCAAAACCGCTTTAATTATTGAGCTTAGAAGCAGGTGGTTAACTACCTATATTTGAATGAGTTTGAGTATATCCGAAATTCTGTCGGTAACTACAAATTTTTGGATGAATATGCAGCTTGCGGTAGCCCACGCAGAGGATTAACTGAGCACCGCCGTGACGTATAAGTATCCGACGACGCCCACGCGCAACCCAACCAGTTACGTGTTTCCAACGCGGCGATCGGCGACATTTCATCGAGGCGTTTTTGCCGCGGCCATTTGGAAAAGGGTAGCGCCGAAAGCGCGCCTGAGGCATCAAACGAAATCAGTTTTCCGCAATTTCCATGGGTTGTTTTTGCAGACCTAATTCCGCACAAACTCCTTCTGGGTTACCTTCAAACGATCCGTTCTCATGCAGGTGACAACCGCCTCAAAAGGAAAAGGTCCCAAAATGCGGCCAAAACCACTACTGCTTCCAGACGGAACAGTGGTACAGAGGTTGCTCCAGTATCTTTTTGAAATCCCTCCGTCCCCTTATTAGAGGTTCTTTTTTGATGTCAGCGCGCGTTTTATTTACGGCGCTCGACGCTCGACACCCCTTTCTAGAGAGTAACGCCATGGACATTCGTAGCTTTCTCAGGCCTAACATTCTTACTCCGGGCTCGATCGGCAAAGTTCAAACGGAACTCGAAAGTTCAGCAGGTTTGCGCAATCGCGTGGGTGGACCACGAGCCAATACTGAACTCGGGCGGAGAAAAGAGTCTTCGGCACGAAGTTCCAGACTGGCCGAAGGGGATTTGCGCTCAGTTGTGGCGCGCCGGTTCATGAGGATGAACGAATCCCACGATCGGATCCGAACACAGGTGCTTGCTTCACGTTGGCAGACATAAGTCTGGCACTGTAGGCACGATTAGTTTTGCGGTGGGTTTTGTTAAAAACGCGGCGCAAGCTTGAAGCCGCCATCCGCCAATAACAATCTAATCGATTCAGGCCCGGCTCCCGGGAAGTCTTACCTCAAATAAAAGTTCACCCTGGCTGGTTGTCGCAGTTCTGCGGCTAGTTTGACAGTCGTAAACTCCTACGGTAAGTTAATCCGCTGCACATTCTGTAGTAACTCTCAACACGCGTCCCGTTCGTCTAGTGGCCTAGGACACCGCCCTTTCACGGCGGCGACACGGGTTCGACTCCCGTACGGGACGCCAAT
>JALYXE010000222.1 GCA_030947265.1 Acidobacteriota bacterium | reverse complement strand
GAGTAGGTACCACTGGACAGGGATTACGCTCGGGCCGCCCGGTCCTGATTGTGCCTCACGCGCACGACCAATTCGACAATGCGGCGCGGGTAGTGCGGCTTGGTTGTGGGCGCACGATTGCGCGGCCGCGCTACAATGCCCATACCGCGACAAAAGAGTTGGACGAGTTATCGGGAAACCGGGATTACTTTACCAGGGCCGCTGAAGTTGGCAAGCAAGTACAAAAAGAAAATGGCGCAGGTGCGGCCGCGGATGCGATCGAAGAAATACTAACTCCGCGAACAACACGGGAACTTGACTATGCTGCTAGTTATTGATGCCGGAAATACAAACACATCGCTGGGTGTTTTCAGTGCAACCAAACTCGTTGCGCACTGGCGCCTTACCACCGCACGGTCTCTTACAGTCGATGAGTATGGGATGCATGCTCGCAACCTTTTTGAGCTTGCGGGACTCGATTTCAAAACTATCAATGCGATAGCCATCGCCTCAGTTGTGCCGCCGCTAAACTACACGCTGAAGACCATGGCGGAGACGTATTTCAATTTAACACCACTTTTTGTGGACCACACGACCGATACGGGCCTCAAAATTCTTTATCAGCCCGCATCCGACGTAGGCGCCGATAGAATTGTTGATGCGGTTGCGGCTATTCAAAAGTATGGCGCGCCCTGCATTGTGGTTGATTTTGGGACCGCTACAACTTTCAACGCGATTAATAAGCAAGCGCAGTACGTTGGCGGTGCAATCACACCCGGTATCATGATTTCTTCTGACGCACTCTTCGAACGCACTGCCAAGTTACCGCGAGTGGACATCAGGCGGCCGCAGAAAGTCATTGGCTCATCAACCATCACTGCAATGCAGTCCGGGCTCTATCACGGCTTTGTTGGCTTGGTGGACGGAGTGCTGAGGAAGATGATCGATGAGATAGGAGGCGCACCGCGAGTTATCGCTACGGGTGGACTGGCTTCGCTGATTGCCACAGGTTCCGAATTTATCGAACTAGTTGATGACACTTTAACGCTGGAAGGCCTGAGATTAGTTTACGAACGAAATCGCAACCCGGCGTGAATTATTTCAATTATTTTACTGAAATCGAAGACGCGTTTATTCGACGGCGCGGAAAGCATTTGCTTCTTAGCCCGCTGGATTGGGCGCTGATCGAGAGTTGGAAGGAAATGGAAGTCCCGCTTCACGTCGTTTTGCGCGGGATCGAACGGTCTTTCGACTCCTGGGAATCCAAACCTCGCAGGCGAACTGTCAAAACCCTTCTCTATTGTCAGGAAGAGGTCGAAGCGCAATACGCGGAATGGCGAGAATTGCGTGTAGGCACAGCCGGGCCAAACCGAGCAGCGGCGGAATACCAAAATGGCGGTCAGCAGAAGAGCCGGGAATTACCATTTTCTCGCTCTGCCATCCTTGAGCATTTGAATCGAGGGCGATTGAGTTTAATAAGGGTTCATAATGCTCGAAAGAAAGCAATCGATGACGATCTCTCCGAGGCGCTTCAACGAGCAGTTGCTCTGCTTACTGACATGGAACAGGACTTCTCGTCAGTCGCTTTACCTGACGCACAAAAACTAGAACTATCGCTCACGAGTTTGGAACGGATGTTGAACGATGCGGTTCGTTCCGTGGCGGGATCTGAACAGCTCGAAACGATTGAAAGCGAAGTTAAAGAACTATTGAAGCCGTATCGCAAACAGATGGAGAAGACAGTTTACCAGCAGACGTTTGATAACTTTTTGCTCAAACGCTTGCGAGAAGACTTCGGCATACCGCGTCTCAGTTTGTTCTATCTCTAAGGTTCGCAGTGATCCACTACAGGTTCATCATCGGCCTAATCATCGGGATGATTTAGCTTGCGAGAGCGCAAATGAGTTCGGCTGAAGTTCGGAAAGAGACTTTTGAAGTAAAAATTGAGCGCCTGCTACCCGGCGGCGTTGGGTTGGCCCATGCAAATGGACTGACGCTATTCGTCTCGCTTGCTGCCCCTGGCGATGTACTACGTGTAAGCCTCGATCGAGTCCAGGGGAAGGTCGGCTTCGCGTCGATTGTGGAGATTCTGAAATCGTCTCCCGCTCGTGTGGAGCCGCCATGTCCCTATTTCGGCCGTTGCGGCGGTTGCGATTTTCAGCAGCTAAATTACGAGGCTCAGCTAAACGCCAAAGTTGAAATCATTAAGGATTGTTTGCATCGTATTGCCCGACTCGAGGTTCCGTTTGATATCGCCATACATCGTGCGCCGAATGAGTGGCACTACCGCGCGCGCGCAAATTGGCAAGTCGATGCTAAATCCAAACTCCTCGGTTACTTCGAGCGAGGGTCTAACCGAGTGTGCGATGTTGAATATTGTGCTGTGCTCGCTCCAGACTTGCAGGAAACTCTGGAGCAGGTGCGAAAGAAGATCGCACATGAGCCAAATGCGCCACCCGGAAGTATCGACGCAGTCGCGGGTGATGAGGGTGTTTCGCTGGCCCCTGAAATCGCTCAGTTTCAAACCCGAGAAGCTAGTCGGGTTATTGAGAACGAGACTTACTATTTCAGTGCGGAAGCTTTCTTTCAAGTTAACCACAAACTGGTTGAGCCCCTGGTTAACGAAGCGTTGCGCGATTCCACGGCTGAGGTACAGGGACGGACCGCAATCGATCTTTATTGTGGGGTCGGTCTGTTTACGCTTCCGCTCGCCCGGCGGTTTGCGCGGGTCGTCGGCGTGGAAGCGAACGGGCGCGCCACTGAATTTGCGAGGCGCAATCTCGAATTCGCAAAACTAGAAAATGCCGACATCATAACTGCGCGCGTAGGCGATTGGATGACAGAACATTCCCACTCATTTGGGCCGGTAGATTTTCTCTTGCTCGATCCACCGCGAACGGGCGCTGAGAACAAAGACACCGCGGGTATACTCGCGTTGCGTCCGGCGCGAATCGCATACGTCTCCTGCGACCCCGCGACGCTCGCACGCGACCTCAAAAAACTGACCGCAGCCGGATATTCTCTTGACTCTGTCGTGGCGTTTGATATGTTCCCTCAGACTCATCACGTTGAAACTGTAACTCGCTTGGTCCGCTGTAGGCTTGATTAAACCCGGCTAACACCCTCAGCCGTTTATTTCATTTCACACAATGTGGGATATTACCCGGACGCAGCCTTTTGCTGCCCATCCTTTGGCCCAACTGGCCGCTGCGTTTTCGTTAGGTATTCTCAGCGCGCTCTTTTTCGTGGTTCCTTTTTCGCTGCTAGTTTCTATCTCTGCTTTAACGACGCTCGTTGCTGCTATTGCTCTCCTTCAAGGTAAGTGCAGGTTGGCCACCACGTTTGTGCTCTTTTCCATACTCATGGTTGGCTCTCTCTTAGCTGCAATCGAAAATAGCAAAGTTCCAGCTAACCGACTGAGACGTCTGCTCACTGATGGAACGATTGCGGTTGGTGAACCGGTTGAGCTGACGGGCGTGTTGGCACCCGAGCCCGAGCCCGCCCCCGAACGTTTATACATCTTCTTACGAGTTGAGACGCTTCGGCTCAAAGCCGTCGAAAGAAAAGCTTCTGGCGAAGTCCTATTACTTGCTCCTCACTCAGGGAGATCAATTGAACAAGAATTTGATCGGCTCGACCTTCACTACGGAGCGCGCATTCGCGTCATGACCGCGCTCGAGCGCACTGATAGCTTTCGCAATCCAGGGGTTTTTCCGTTTACCGAATATCTGGATAGAAAAGGCTATGACGCTACTGCCCTGGTAAAGAGCCCATTGCTAATTGAGCGCTTCGGGAATGAACAAGTTCTGCTTCCGCTCGCCTGGCTTTATGAATGGCGTCGTAAGCTTCAAAAAGAGATTGATACTCACTTCTCCGCGGAGACCGCTGGCGTGCTTGACGCGGCATTGTTGGGAAATCGCTACAACCTGTCCCGATCAACCTCTGAACGATTTCGTGAAGGAGGAACTTTTCACGTACTCGTAATCAGCGGATTACACATTACCTTCCTCGGCGGTCTAATTTTTCTAATCACCAGGCGATTCGTGAAAAACAGGGGCGTGCAATTTCTGCTCTCAGCTGCCGCTTTGTGGTCCTACTCCCTTGCGGTAGGAGCGAATCCTTCCGTCGTGCGGGCCGCTTTAATGTTCACCGTCGTCCTGTTGGCGCCGCTCGTTTCCCGGCGCGCTTCTTCTCTAAACGCTCTTGGAGCTGCGGCGCTCGCTCTGCTCGCCTGGCGACCGAGTGACCTTTTGGATCCCTCGTTTCAACTGACGTTTGTTTCAGTGCTGGCCATAGTCGTATTCGCCTGGCCACTGCTGCAAAAAATGTCGGAAGTTGGTTTATGGCGGCCGACAGGCACGACTCCCTACCCGCCATCTTGCGCACCATGGTTGAAAAACTTTTGTGAGATCCTCTACTGGAGTGAGAAGGAAGGGAGACGTGAACTCGAACGCGCTAACTACAGTTACAAACTTTTCAAGCTGCCTTTGGCTGAAACACTCGAGCGCATGCATCTCCAGGGCGTGCTGCGATACGCGTTCGGAGCAATTGTCGTTTCAGCCGGTGTACAGGTAGCGTTGCTTCCTTTTCTGGTCATCTATTTTCACCGACTATCGCTCGCTTCATTCATTCTGAACATCGGAGTCAGTTTGATGATGGCGGGCGTTGCGATTACAGCCCTGGCCGCACTTGCTATCGCCCAGGTAAGCCCTGTCCTCGCGGCTCCTTTGATCAGCATTGCGAACAGTCTCAACTGGCTGATGGTTCATAGCGTAGACCCATTTACGAAAATTGGAGTGGCATCGATTCGATTGCCCGAATATACGGGATTCGCTGCCGCAGTTTATGGACTGTATTACGCTCCGCTCGCCGTGTTGGCGGTCTTGTCATCACGCTGGAAACCTCTGAGCTTCCCCATGCCTGTGGACAAGGAAAAAGTTGAGCGTCAGCTCAAGCGAGTTGCGTCTTTGGCGCAAATATTCGCGATAGGAGCGATTGTTATTCATCCGTTGAGTGCTGGCATACCTGATGGAAAACTACGGATAGATTTTCTTGATGTAGGGCAGGGCGATTCAGCACTAGTGACCCTACCGGACGGCACAACCGTTCTGATAGATGGCGGGGGCCGGCCTGGTCCGTTCAAGCAGGACAGAATTTCTGATGTTGATGTTGACAGAACGTTTGAGCGTGAGACACGGAGTATCGGAGAGTCTGTG
Source organism: Acidobacteriota bacterium (assembly GCA_030947265.1). Taxonomy (GTDB): domain Bacteria; phylum Acidobacteriota; class Blastocatellia; order Pyrinomonadales; family Pyrinomonadaceae; genus PSRF01. The sequence continues at coordinate 1,383 of JALYXE010000222.1, read as the reverse complement.
GTTTCGGAATATCTTTGGTGGCGAGGCCTGGATCGTGTTGATTACCTCCTGGCCACACATGCCGATGCCGACCATATCGACGGACTGAATGACGTCGCTCGGAATTTCTCCGTAGGAGCGGCGCTGGTGGCTAGAAAGCCACGCCGAGATCCTGAGTATTCGAAGTTTTCAGAAACCCTATATTCAAAAGGAATTCCTATTCGCACTATTGGTGCTGGAGATTTATTGGAATTCCGCGATGTTACGGCAAGCGTACTGTGGCCTCCCCCAATTTCTAATGCTGACTCGCCCTCGGGCAATAACGAATCAGTCGTGCTCAGCCTGTGCTTCGGCAACCGTACGTTTTTACTTACCGGCGATATCGAAATCCCCGCGGAAAATGCCATGGTAGGAGTCCGCAATGATCTTCACGCCGATGTGGTAAAGGTCCCGCATCATGGCAGCAAGACATCATCTACCGAAAGTTTCATACGAGCTACCCAGCCGCGTTTTGCGGTAATTTCTGTCGGTCAAACGTCGATTTTCGGACATCCGGACAAAGATGTCGTCGAACGTTGGCGCGCCAGCGGAGCGCACATGTTAACGACGGGGCAGAACGGCACGATTACGTTTTCGACAGATGGTGATGATCTAAATCTGGAAACGTTTGTTAAGGACCACTGAATAATCGGTCGTGGGTTAGATCAGGCTTCCGAGTCATCGGGGACGTAGAGTTCGATTTGGGGACTTCCGACTTTATAGGTTTTAAGCACCCCGAGTGGAGGAGCGTAGACGTGAACGGTGACCAGGTCCTGACCGCTGACGTCCGAATTACCAAGCTGATGGATGTCAGGAATATCGGAACCTGCGACCGCGCCCGATGAATATTCGCGCGCAGCTTTGTATTTTAGCCCCTTAAAGGTATCGAAGTTAAACGTTGTTTCCCACAAGACGCCTTCGCAGATCTTAACGGCACCATGAGAACCGTTGTGGTCATGAATCGGAGTTCGGTGGCCGGGGTGCCAACAGAGGACCAGCATCTCTACAAATTCGTTGCGACAAACTCGATGCCTCCAGTAATTGCCTTCTTTGAAGCCTAAGTATGGCTTTAACTCTTCTGCTGAGATCTCAGCATTCTCCAGCCAGTCGTAAATCTGTTCGAGCGTAGGTGCGCTGTTTTGAGACTCAAGCGCTTCCACCAGGGCCTGAAGTGAAGACTTACTACGCTTGATTCCGCTAGTTTGGAGATGGTCGGTCGTCTCGACATGTGTTGGCAAGTTTGAGATCTCCCTCGATGTTGGAGCGACGGTCAGACCAGTTACTTTGGCTGCAGTTAATCTCTTGTCAAAGTAGCCTTTCGCTTCCGATGCCGCGTTCCCTTATATTCTCTGGCAAGATGGGAGT
>JALYXE010000217.1 GCA_030947265.1 Acidobacteriota bacterium | reverse complement strand
AGGTTCCACTGAGCGCGCCACTTCCCGATCAGTAAACGGGATTGTAAAAAACACCGCCAGGTGCGCAACTGCGGAGAGCTGCTGAAGCACGTCGATATCTCTACGGATTAATGCTGACTTTGTAATAACTCCAATGGGATTGCGAAACTCTGCACATATTTCCAAACACTGCCGCGTCAGCTTGTAATTCGCTTCGAGGGGAATATAAGGATCGGAAGTGAACGAGAAAACTATCTCATCGCCTTTCCACGATGGCTTCATCAACTCTGCACGCAGTAACGCCGGCGCATTAATCTTAACCACAATCTTGCGATCAAAATCGGTACCAGCACCGTATCCCAGGTACTCGTGCGTTGGGCGGCTGAAGCAATAGGTACAGCCGTGGATGCAACCACGGTAGCAATTGACAGTAAAGTCAAACCCGACGTCGGGGCTATCATTGTGTGTGATGATCCGGCGGGTCTCGGTCTCCTCAAAAACTTCGAGCTTTGTTTCGGGAGGCTCGCCGAGCCACTCGACTGTATGCGTGAGCCACGGATTCGGAGGGTTTTCGACGTACTGCATAGGGGTCATTTCTAATTTAGAGATTCACGCGCATAGATAACCATGCAAACAAATTAAGCAGAGTCTCTTCGGTAATCCACATTCGAACCGCTTGCTTGACCTGCTGTGCGAGTCAAGCTGTTGACGCATGGATGCAAATGTGTCCTATCGTTGCAACGGAAGTCTACCAGATGTAGAATTATTTGGCGAGGCGGGATGCCGGGGATTAGCGTGGCGACGGTACTTCAGTGACCTCAAGAGATTCTATCGCGTCGAAGAACACGAATGTTTGTGTTTCATCCTGACTACCGCGATCACTAAGCGAGACGTAGTTGTTCGTTATTTCGCCAACGTGTCCCTTATAAACGCCTCCCGAGATACTCTTGATGTTCACGAGCTGCCCTTTGTACCGGCGAAATAAATTTTCCGCGTGCTGTCGATCCACTCCAACTATTTCTGCCTAATCAAGGAATTGGGCAGCTCCTCTCGTATGTACTCGTTGCCGTCTGGCTCGTTGTCAAGGTGTCTGTCGGACTCCCTGTCCGACCATGTAACGAAAAAGAAGCGGTACTTGTCGGGATCCTGCAAAGTTATGAACCTGCCACCCCAACCTTCCTCCGCTGGGGGTTGAACGTCAGCGCCGCGCTGCTTCAACTCGCGATAGTATTCGTCAACGTCATCGACGCCAAGGAAGAAATTTACACCGCGGCCTCGCCTCAACATCGTCTCGAGGTGCTGGGCCAACGTGATTTTCAGTCTACCAACCTGTAAAGTCGCCATCGGAGGTTCTGAATCGGGATTGTGCCTGTGGACTTGAAAGCCGAGCATGTCGCTGTAGAAGTGAAGCGACTCCTCTACATTGTTAACTTCGATAAACAACAGATCGAGTCCCGAAATGCTCATTCGATTATTTTCATTATACCGCGGCCAGGAGAAGATAGACTGCATATCCGCTTCCGATCACGATGGTCCAGAATATTGCTTCCTGTAAGCTGGTATGCCGTCGAAAGCGATTCGACAAGGGCAGCAAAGAGTTTGCCGCGTGCATTGCGCTACGCGCCATCATGATTCCGAACAGGATCACTAACACCGCAAGAATTGCCAGGGGCCACAAAAACCAGATCCATTGAAAGCGAACCAGAAGCAGTAGAAACAATCCGATTAGCAGGCAGAAAAATGCGCCCAAGCAGTGACCGAGTAGTCCAATGTCCTGAGACGGCGGGGCGGATACCGGGACGAAGGAAACTTCGGCAACCTTAACGCGCTTTGCGTCATACTCCCTTCTCCTCACCTCATTTCCAAGTACGCAATACGCCTCGTTAAGCGACTTCATCTCTTCCTCGCTGCCGCCTTTATCGGGGTGGCGTTGCGCGGCCATCCGCTTATAAAGACGTTCGAGGTCCCGTCGGGAAGTGCGCTCGTTTGCACCTAAGATTTCGTAGTAATCTTTGTATGAAGATTGGCTCATGCGGTTTTTTGATTTTAGATTTGCGCTTCGGGATTTGCAATTCTAATCGAAACTTCGGTGTAGGGCGCCGCTGTTTCTGAAAATCATGTTAACCTCGCTTCATTAACTGAAACGAACATAACGAACGATGGCTCGAGAGCTTGCGCCTGGCGACGATCTGATATTTCAACTTGAAAGCGGCTTGGGTCTGCTCCGCATTCTCGCAATCAAGGGCGAAGGAGCAGAAACGGTTTGGCATCTCCTCGCTTACGAGGAGTTTTTCCCTGACGTAGAATCCGCTGAAGCCGCGCTCGCCGAGCCTCAGTCACTTACGGTAAGAAGAGCGCACATGGCACTCACAGATAGAGCATTCGAACGAACGCCTGCAGCACGGCTCGGCAATCGACAGGTTACAGAAGAGGAACTCGCGGCGTATCACGAATGGTTGCAGTCAGACACACGGAAGGTTTCTGATCGCTCGGCGTTGCTGCTGCTGGGGATTCGATAGTTCTTAATCGGGTGGAAACAATGAGAGCGTCTGAATCCCTGATTGTCAGTTCCCTATCCAGCCGCGTGAAACTCCGAGCTTTACTCGCGGTGCTCATTATTCTTGCTTCCGTTTCCCCAGCTACCGGCGTCCGCAATGAAAACGTTATCGATTCATGGAAGCCACTCAACTACAACGTATTCCTCACATTCAATGATCAGTTAACTGAGCTTACTCGCGCTAGGACCGAAATCACCGTGCTCTCTCTAGATGACAAGTTATCCCGGATCAAGCTGGATTTTGGCGAGTTGCCAGTTGACTCGGTTACCGTTGACAACCAAATAGCGCCATACGAACGCTCGCCCGGAATACTAAATATCAGGCTACCTAAAACCTCAGCGCGAGGTACACGGCTGCTTGTGGTTGTTTCATATCATGGTACTCCCAGGGATGGCCTGGTTCTAACAAACGACAAAGCGGGAAAGCCTTCTGCTATTGGTGACAACTGGCCCAACCGAGTGCATCATTGGATCCCCTGCCTGGATCATCCATCAGGGAAGGCAACTGTTACTTTTTCTGTGACCGTTCCAACACGCGAAACCGTCGTTGCCAACGGGAAACTCGATCGGGTCGCGATAAATTCGCAGACGACTCGCACCTGGAACTGGACGGAGGCAGTTCCAATTCCGCCCTACTGCATGATCGTCGCCGTAGGAGAGTTTGCACGGCTAGAGCCGGCACGCCTCGAAACAACCTCGCTTGCTTATTATGTTCCGCAGACTGATAAGGAATTCGCGATGCAGGGATTTGCTCCCGCAAATCCTTCGTTGAAGTTTTTCAGTCAAACTGTTGCGCCCTACCCTTATGAAAAACTTGCACTGATAATCGGAGCTACCCGCTTTGGCGGTATGGAGAATTCGAGCGCTATTGTCTTCGCAGACTCGTTATTTGATCCAAGACCCGGAGCGCAGCAGATGAACAGCGTCTTCAATATTCGCGAAGCCATTATCGAGGTTGTGTCGCATGAAATCGCGCATCAATGGTTCGGGGATTCCGTTACCGAGTCAACCTGGTCAGACCTGTGGCTGAGCGAGGGGTTTGCTACATATTTCGCCGGACTCTTCATCCAGCGGCATGAAGGGGAGAAGGCTTTTCAGCAGTATATGAAAGACGCGGAGGATGACTACCTTACCTATGAGAAGAAGACACGAACACCCGTACACGATACGGAGACCGAAGATCTTTTCAAACTCCTAAACGCAAATAATTATCAGAAAGGCGCCTGGGTATTGCACATGCTCCGATCCGAACTCGGAGATAAGAGTTTCTTCCGCGGCATTCGCTCCTATTACGATGCGCATCGAAATTCCACAGCCACAACCGAAGATTTGCGTGCCGCGTTTGAAGAAGCGTCAGGCAGGAATTTGCAGAAGTTTTTCGCGCGCTGGATTTATGGGAGCGGCCATCCCATCTATCAGCTGTCATGGGAATGGAGAAGAAAGACGAAAACTTTAAGACTCGAGCTAGTGCAGCTTCAGACTGAGGCCGCTTTCCCCAACGTAATGCCTATCGACATCTTGACCTCCAACGGCACGGGTCACATGGTTATAAAGCCCACAGGCAAGAAAACCACGAAAATACTAAAACTCAACGAAGCTCCGGTGGCGCTGAAAATAGATCCTGAGAATACAATTCTTAAAGAAGCAAGTGTGAAAGCTGCGCAATAACTCTCGCCCGATTGCTAACGGATAATCGCATGTGTATCACCGGCCCGGACGACCTCCGCGTCGAGTAAGGAAGTCCAGCGGCAGCAATTGCATGTGCGCTCTGCGTTCTGATTTTCACATTCTACGGGGGTCCGAATCTCAACCGGTACTCAATGGAGTTCACAAATCCATTGACCATCGTGCGAAAGTCGCCCGGATGCGTGTTCAGATAGTTGACCCAGTCGTTAAATCCGCCTGCTTCCGGCATGCGCCGCAGGTACCCGTAGTATTGCGATGCCACGAACACATTGACAGACTCAATATTCAGGCTGACCTCATCCGACTGCACAATAGCGCGTAACACCTGTGCTCGCGTCAGTGTTGTGGCGTTCAGTTGGTTGATTAGATCACCCGTTGTCAGCACTATCTTTGAGGTCCCGTCCGGGTTCGCGGGATCCGGCGTGGTAATGCTTGCCAGAGTGTAGCGCCCCATAAGCGCATTTACGTAGGCGCTGTTGCTCATGC
>JALYXE010000212.1 GCA_030947265.1 Acidobacteriota bacterium | reverse complement strand
GATTTGGACAAAGCAACGCAGGCGCAGCTGGCTCGAGGCGAACGGCTGGTAGAGATTCTGAAGCAGCCTCAATACCAACCGATGAACGTGGAGAACCAAATCCTGGTCATTTGGGCGGCCAGTAACGGATATACAGACGACGTGGCAGTCGAGGATGTCCGGCGTTTTGAAGCCGAATTACTCAAGTTTGCGGAAAACTCGCATCCCGGTCTGTTGCAAAGTATTCGTGATAAGAAGAGTCTGACAGACGAAATTACCTCGGATCTCAAACAAGCATTAACTGATTTCAAAGAGATGTGGACGGAAAGAACAACTACCGCGCTGGCTGATTCAAGATCCGGCGTCAAGGGGGTGGAATCTCCACTACAGCCCGCACCCGCCGGGGCCTAATTTTCGCCGCCAATGCCCAATCTTTTAGACATTCGCCGGCGCATCAAGTCGGTTAAGAATACGCAGCAGATAACCAAGGCCATGAAAATGGTCTCTGCTGCAAAGCTCAAGCGCGCACAGGATCGCGTGGTTACGGCGCGCCCATTCGCAAATAAAATGATGGAGGTCCTGGGCGGGCTTTCCGAACGCATTGACGAAGATTTCCACCATTCCTTGCTTGATGCGCGCGGCGACGAACGTTACCTGTTGGTGCTTATCACCGCTGACAAGGGTCTATGTGGCGCCTTCAACACGAATCTGATTAAAGCGGCCCAAACTTTTATCGCCGATAACACAACCAAGCAGATTGACATTTTGGCGGTCGGGCGGAAGGGGAGAGATTTCTTTCGCCGAAGAAGCGCCAACCTGGTTGGCGAGTATATCGGGCTCACCGGCAAGGGCCGCGTGGAATTCTCGGAAGCGCTTGATGTCGCTCACGATGTCATTCAGCGATTCACCGAAGACGAAGAGATTGATAAGGCTTTCGTTATATACAATGAATTTAAGTCGGTCCTTCAGCAGCGCGTCGTAGTCGAACAGCTTCTGCCGGTTTCCAACCAAGCGAGTCTCGACTCTGAAGAATCAGTGGCATCTCGCGTTGATTATATTTACGAACAACCTCCAGGTGAGATCTTCGCTCGACTACTTCCTCGCCTGGTTGAAACTCAGATCTTTCGTGCTTTGCTCGAGTCGATAGCGTCTGAACAGGGGGCCCGGATGACCGCAATGGATTCTGCCTCCAAGAACGCGCGCGAACTGATTGATTCGCTGACACTCAACATGAACCGCGTTCGTCAGGCAGCTATCACGAATGAAATCATAGAAGTCGTGTCTGGTGCGGCCGCGCAATAGCCTCCGAACTTGTTATGTACGGCATCAATGAGGGAAGCAGCAGACGCGGCTTCCCTTAACTCTTTTCGGCACCATTGAATAAACGAACTCTGAACAGACAGGTAGAGAAGGAGTACTCGTCCACACGCCAACGACTTTGGCGTTATGGCCCACTCATTTTTTGGATAGTATTTATCTCATTTGCTTCAACAAGCGCGTTTTCCTCGCTCAATACGTCGACGGTTATGCGTCCGTTACTTCTCTTGATTTTTCCAAATCTGAGTGACGCTCAAATGGCCGCGATCCATTTCCTCATTCGTAAGGTCGCTCATTTCACCGAGTATGCCATTCTGGCGTTCCTCGCCAGACGAGCTTTCATTTCTTCCTCGTTTGCACTCTTTCAGCGGCGATGGTTTCAGATAGGGCTACTGCTGGTTGTGATTCATGCGTTGCTCGATGAATTTCATCAAAGCTTCGTGCCCTCGCGCACTCCATCTATTTACGATAGCGCAATCGACGTGGCTGGCGGATTAACTGTTTTGCTTATCTGCAAACTCTATGGCAAACGCACTGAAAAGCGTCGGGTCGTCGTCGTCTAGCCCCCGGATATTATCCAATTCCTCTTTCCTCCCCGCCGACTTTATGCAATATTTCTTTCAGGTTAGGATGTCCGCGCGAACATACCAAACACTCGCGTCGTATTAAACGAATGGCAGCAAGCTGCCACGTAAAGGAGAGAAAACATGGGAATTTTGGATGCCCTCCGCTCGCAGTTCATTGAAGTGATTGGGTGGCTTGACGATTCGGGAAACACATTACTCTACCGTTTTCCCGTTCAGGGCCAGGAAATTAAGAACGGCGCACAGTTGACCGTCAGGGAGTCGCAAGCGGCTGTTTTTGTCTATCAGGGACAGATAGCAGATGTATTTGCGCCCGGTCTTTACACAGTAGATGGCGGAAACACACCGATTCTCACCAAGCTCGGCGCGTGGAAATACGGATTCAATTCGCCATTCAAAGCCGAAGTTTATTTTGTAAACACAAAACAGTTCACTGATCTGAAGTGGGGGACGTCGAATCCAGTCATGATGCGCGACGCTGATTTCGGCATGGTCCGCCTGCGCGCGTTTGGAATCTACTCGATGCGCGTTACCGAGCCGCGCGCTTTTATTAAAGAGATTGCCGGCACAAACGCGCATTTCGTAACCGAGGACATTGAAGGCCAACTCAAACGCACGCTCGTCAGTGGGTTTAGCGACGCGCTCGCAGAATCTAAGATCGCCGCGCTTGACCTGGCCTCAAACTATGATGAGTTGGGCAAATTCACCCGCAGCAAAATTGCCACTGATTTCAATTCGTTCGGCCTGGAGTTGACAAAGTTTGTTATTGAGAACATTTCATTGCCGGCTGAGGTGGAGGCCGCCATGGACAAGCGAACTTCCATGGGTGTCATTGGAGACGTAGGGCGCTACGCGCAATTTCAAGCCGCGGACGCGATGCGCGACGCGGCACAGAATACGGGCGGCGGCGGTGCGGCGACCGGCGCCGGACTGGGAGCCGGCTTCGCAATAGGCAACGCTATGGCTGGCGCGATGGGCGAGGCAATGAATCAGTCCAAAAGTAAAACTGGTGGTGAATCTGGAGGCGCATCCAAAATCATCTGCCCCAAGTGTGGTGCCGCAAACCTTGCAAACGCCAAATTCTGTAATGATTGTGGCGCCAAAATGGTGACTTCCGGGCAAACCATGCCGTGCGCAAAGTGCGGAGCACAACTGCAAACTGGCGCAAAGTTTTGCAACGAGTGTGGAACTAAAGTCGAGCAAAGTGGGTAAAGATCGCGCGACTTAACCAGGACTTCTCGAGAGTCCCGGCGTTGAAGGACGCTGGGACTTTTTTCGTGTCAGGATTTCACGGACATCCTTTACTTGGGAGAGACCTTCCGCACATCAGGCGGCGCAGCCTGTGGCGTTGGCATCCATAAGTCTTGGAGATTTCCCCAAAGGCGGTGTTATTCTGGACTCCGACTCTGACCATATAGTTTCGATCAGTAGGATCAATGTTTAGCCAATTCAAGCGACCTCGCCGCGTGGTAATTACCGGCATGGGATGTGTAACCCCGCTCGGAATCGGGCGAGAGGCGTTCTGGAACGCTCTGATCAAAGGCGAAAGCGGCGTGCGTCGGATCGAGTCGTTTGACGTTTCAAACTCGCCGGTAAAAATTGCCGCTGAAGTCCGCAATTTCGACTGGGA
>JALYXE010000195.1 GCA_030947265.1 Acidobacteriota bacterium | reverse complement strand
GATTTGGCCTTCCTGAGGAATAGCCTTGTCGAGCACGTCTCGAACCAGTGCTCTTATGCGGTCGCGTGTGGAGTTATCGTCCATAAGTCAGAAGTCAGAAGTCAGAAGTCAGTAGAAGCCCGAAAGCGACTGACGACGACGGCCGCCAATTTCTGCGGCTCTGCCGCCTGATATAGGTTTCCCGAAAGGGCGCAGCCCTACCGCACATCAGGCGGCACAGCCGAAAACAAGGCCGGGCGTCCAGACCTTATTGCAACAGGCTTCTTTTCACTGTCCCTTTCGACCTTCACCTTTCTGCGATGTGCTGTCTGCTGCCTGCTGTCTGCTGCCTGCTGCCTGCTGTCTGCCGTCTGCTGCCTGCTGCCTGCCGTCTGCCGTCTGCTGGCTGCCGTCTGCTGTCTGCTGTCTGCCGCCTGCTGTTCACTGTGTGCTGTTTGCTGTCTGCTCCTCATGCTTGCGGTTCATCACGCAAATCAAGTAGCCCTCCGGCAGCTGCGATCACTTTGCCATTGCGCAATTTAAAATCAACGCGGCCCAAGTAAATGCCGCTCTTGCCGACTTGGAAGATGATGGTCTTTGCGCCTGACGGCTGTTTTGTAATTACCGGTTGCGTCATGAAGGTATGCGTGTGGCCACTGGCTATAAAGTCGATGCCATCAACCTGGGACGCCACCTGCGAATCGCCAATCTCAGCTCCCCGCGGGTTTGCATAGTAGCCCAGATGCGACATACCCAGCACCAGCGTACAGCGTTCACGTTCGCGCAAAATTTTCACGACCTCACGCGCTGCCTTCACCGGATCGGAGTATTTCACACCTTTAAAATTCTCCGGGGTAATCAAATTGTCGGGACTTATGCCCAAACCAAAGAGTCCAACGCGCACGCCTCCGACCACACGCACAACGTAAGACTTTACACGGCTCTCGAGCGCCGTGCCACGTACGTCGTAGTTGCTGGAGACGAATTCGAAATTGGCAAACCTCATCGCTGCGGCCAATGCATGCACGCCATTGTCGAAATCGTGATTACCCAAAGTGCCCACGTCGTACCCGATAAGCGACATGGCCTTGTACTCGACTTCACCTTTGTAAAAGTTGAAGTACGGCGTCCCTTGAAACACATCGCCCGCATCGATGAGCAGCGTATTCCGGTTCCCTTTGCGCACCCGATTCACCAGGGTTGCGCGCCGCGCGACGCCGCCCTTGTCCGGATACTGCTTATCGTTCGCGGGTAAGGGATCTATCTGCGAGTGGGTGTCATTGGTGTGGAGAATTGTGATCAGCGTTTCGCCTCCACTCACCGCTAAAAGCGGCGAGCTAATTGCTGGCCACAGCGGCATTGAGAACGACTCCAATATTGATCGTGGAAATGCGATTGTTGCTCCGCCGGCAAGCGAAGCTTTGAGAAACGTGCGCCTCGGAATCATGGCTGGGGCTCCTCGATTCCCAGCGATGCTGCTTTATCGAAAACGAAACGACCGTCGAGGGTTGATGTGATTGGCTGCCCGGCTGCTGTTTCCGCTTTTATGTAGTCAGTGATGGCGTCGCGAAGCGTGAGACCGAGCGGCCGAATATTCCTGGCTTCTCGCAAAACAGTGTAGTCGCCACCCGTCACCTTAATTAGATAATCGATGCTGATTACGGAATAGATTGCATCGGGATCGATCGTTTTCTCTGAGCCACCAATCAGTAACCTGGCACTCTCAAGTTCCGGCTTCTTATCGCTGGTGATTCGATATTTGATGCGGGCGCCGGATTGTGCATCGTGTTGCGCAACGACGATCCGCAGCAGGTCCAAGACCTGCGCTCCTGTCAGATCGAAAGCTACCAGGGCGTTGTCGAACGGCAGAAGTTCAAAAATGTCCCGCAACCTTAGGTCGCCTTCTGCTATCGAGTTTTTGCGCAGCCCGCCGCTGTTGGTGACCGCGAGAAATATAGATTTACCAAGCTTTTTACTTCCCTGAGCGCGAATACCATCGGTAACAAAATTGCCCATGCTCCCGGCCCCGCTCCCATGCTTTCTCAGATCACCCTTCAATTTGCCGATGACCAAATCCAAAGCGCGCACCTTCGGACTATAAAGATTCAGCATCTTGTCGACCCGCTGGTCGTCCGGAACGCTTGAGTCGACGATGGTTTCCGTTACCCTGGCGCGGTTATCAGCGGCTGTTGGCGGGCTAACTGGACCCGATTGTGCAGCCGCCTGGCCCTGCGCTATTTTTGCGCCGCCCGCAGCCACCAAAAGCAACAGGGCCCAACTAAGAAGCGCAGGTTTGGGTTTTGACACGGATGGTTCCTTCTTGGAGAAACGAAATATATCAGGGCCAAATTCCGGACCCGATTGACCTGTGTGGAGAGCTTCAATAGTATGTCGCACCACAAGGCAGATTCGCAACAGCGTTATTTCGGGTTCTTTATAAGGCTTCCTAACTTGAGGAGAAAAAATCTTGGCCGCTTCTTCCGCACATATGCCATCGGAATTCACCAATCCTAATCTCGAAGTACTTCTGTCAGAGGACCAGCTTCAAACACGCATAAAAGAACTCGGCGCCGAAATAACGCGCGATTATGCCGGCCGTAATCCGTTGCTCATAGGCGTTCTAAAGGGCGCCTGCTTCTTTCTAAGCGATCTCTTGCGGGCCATAGATACACGCTTGAGCATCGAGTTTATGGCGATTTCCAGCTACGGGTCGTCCACGCGCACATCGGGTGAAGTGCGCATCATGAAAGATCTTGATGTGCCGGTGGAAGGCCGCCATATTCTGGTTGTTGAAGATATAGTTGATACCGGATTGACGCTTAGCTATCTTCTCGCCAACCTGCAATCGCGCGGCGCGGCCACTGTTAAGCTTGCAGCGCTTCTGGATAAATATGAACGACGCGAAAAGGACGTGAAAATTGATTACCTGGGCTTTAAAATTCCCGACCACTTCGTTGTCGGATACGGCCTGGACTTCGCGGAGCGCTACCGCAACCTGCCGTTTATCGCCGTGCTGAAGAACCCCGAAGCCGGTTAACAACTATATGGCCTTTTAGAAATCGGACTCTATATGGTCGTTTGGACAGCGGACTTTGTCCGCTCGTTGGCTCAATGCAGGACAAGTCCTGCCTCTAAACTCTCTTGGAGGATGGTAATGAAACGTTTTCTCTTTGCTTTTTTGGCTTTCTGTTTCTGCGCCATCGGCATCCATGCGCAGGATTTCTCGAAGGTCGAGATTAAAGTCACAAAAGTCGCCGGCAACGTTTATATGTTGGAAGGGGCGGGAGGAAACATTGGGGTTTCCGCAGGCTCGGACGGAATCCTGATAGTCGACGATCAATTTGCTCCCCTGGCCGACAAGATCAAAGCAGCATTGAAAACGCTGGGCGAAGGCAAACTGAAGTTTGTTTTGAATACTCATTATCACGGGGACCATACCGGCGGGAATATTGCTTTTGGTCCTGACGCGCCAATCATCGCACAAACAAACGTACGCAAGCGGTTGTCGGCGGAACAGATATCGAAGTTTTTCAATCGTACGACGCCGGCATATCCTAAAGAGGCGTTGCCGGTGATTACTTTCGACCAGGCAGTCTCAGTATTTTTCAACGGCGAAGAGATCAAGGTCATACACTTTCCACATGGACATACTGACGGCGACAGCGTGATCTTCTTTGCTGGATCAAACGTGGTGCATATGGGCGACGACTTCTTCGCAGGCAGATTTCCCGTTGTCGATCTCGAAGCAGGTGGGGATGTGGAGGGAATGACAAAGAATGTCGGTGACATCATCAGCAAGCTGCCGGCGGGCGTAAAGATTATTCCCGGCCACGGACCTCTTTCCGACGTCGTAGGGTTAAAGGCGTTTCATCGCATGCTGGTTGAAACAACTGCAATAGTGCGGAAGAAGATTGCCGCAGGCAAGAGCCTTAAACAAGTCAAAGCCGAAGGTCTCCCGACAGAGTGGAAGTCCTGGGGTTTAGGCTTTATCAAAACCGATATCTGGCTCGAGTTGGTCTACAACAGCTTGTCCGCCAAGCGCTCCTAAGCAATGCAGCGCCAGGTTGCGGAATTTTAGTGGCGACGCGTTTAGGGTTGTTTAGCGCTTGTCTGGAGCTCGCCCAACATGGGATAACGCAAAACCTTCAGAGCCGTGTTATCGCCGACAAGAAGCTTTCACCCGCGGTTAGTCTCAACCCAAAATTCTCGGCGACCGTCTCACCAATATCAGCAAGCGAAGCACGCGTGCCCAGGTTAACCGCCGGTCGCGCGCTTTTTCCATAAACGAGCAAGGGCGCGTACTCGCGTGTGTGATCGGTCCCGGGGAAAGTCGGATCGTTTCCATGATCAGCGGTAATGATCATTAAATCGTCCTGGCGCATCGCGGCTTCGATTTGCGGCAGGCTGGAATCAAAGTGTTCGAGTGCGCGCGCATAACCTTCCGTATCGCGTCGGTGGCCGTAAAGCATGTCAAAATCAACCAGGTTAGAAAAAATTAGGCCGCGCGTATCCTGACTAAGCGCGTGAATTGTCTGATCAATCGACTGCTGATTGTTCTTCGCCGTCAAATCCTCAGTCACACCTACGGAATCATAGATTGAAGCAATCTTGCCGATGCAAACGACATCCAGATCTTCATCCTTCAGAGCCGGAAGCAGATTCTCCCGTGGCGGCGGTACGGCGTAATCATGACGATTCTCGGTGCGATAAAAATTCCCGGGCTCACCCAGGAATGGCCGCGCGATCACACGCCCAACCTCGTGTTCCCCGTCGAGCATTCGCCGAGCCGTTTCGCAAATGTTATACAGCCTGTCGAGCGGAATAATTTGTTCATGAGCGGCAACCTGGAAAACGGAATCGGCAGAAGTGTAAACAATAGGCTTGCCGGTCTTGACGTGTTCCGCGCCTAACTCCTTTATGATCTCGGTACCGGAGGCAGCAAAGTTGCCAAGGATTCCCCGAACGCCGGTTTCAGCAATAAAGCGATCGATGATCGACTGCGGAAATCCCCTTGGGTAAGTCGGAAAAGCGTGTTCGAGAATTATGCCCGCCATTTCCCAGTGGCCCGTGGTTGTGTCTTTACCGTTCGACCTCAACACACACCGTCCATACGAGCCAACAGGGTGGTCCAGGGGAGGAACATTCTTAAGTGGCCGGACATTGCCGAGACCGTAACGTTGAAGGTTTGGTAGCTGAACTGGGCGTGACTCAAGGATGTGCCCCAGTGTGTCCGAGCCGGCGTCACCCCAATCGGGCGCATCGGGCATTGCGCCGATGCCCGCGCCGTCGAGGACGATCAACACGATGCGAGCGAAAGCGTTGTGCTTGGTCATTTCTTGAGTTGTGAAAGAAGATTTTCCATATCAAATTTCAAATTTCTCATTTGTCATTTCAAAGTGTACGTCCTGGTTTTATTCTTGAGCTGGCGGTTTTGAGCGAGGCCGTGAAGATCCTGCACAGCTCTCTATTTTCGCCACTGATATCCGCAACCAGTTCTTCTTTTAATAATTGACTACGCTCAATAATGCGCAGCCAGATCGATGTCTCATTCAATTCTTTGAGGACGATGCGCAACTTGTGAACGAAGTCGGCATGACTCTCAGCACCTCTCGCCTCACCATAATTTGGCGCCGGAGAAGTTCCTGAGCGCAGGATTTGTCCAGCAATGTGTTTGCCTGCTGGTGTTCTCGGCAAGTTGGCGGACAGTTTGATAATCCGAACCGCAAAATCAATCAAGCGCTCCTCAAGTTCAACGGACTTTGACTGAGCGTCTTTTGCGACCGTCCCATCTTCTTCCATACGCTGGTCTTTTCTGTGCAGCGGTGGGTGGTAG
>JALYXE010000168.1 GCA_030947265.1 Acidobacteriota bacterium | reverse complement strand
ATGCTGGGACTCGGTTATCCGGGCGGGCCCATTATTGAGCGGCTCGCGCGCGAAGGTAATCCGAAGGCAGTTAAGTTTTCGCTGCCCCGTATGGGCGACGGCTCGCCAGATTTCAGTTTCAGTGGCTTGAAAACTGCCGTCACCAAACATGTTCGCGAAACCGGATTAAAACCTCTTACCAACGGGGAGGAACCGTCACAAGCCATTAAAGATCTGGCAGCAAGTTTTCAGAGCGTCGTTGTACGCTCACTGGTGGGAACGACTGAGCGCGTAGCGAAAGACTATTGTTCCCATGGTCTGAAGACGCTGATCGTCGCCGGGGGCGTGGCCTGTAACGGTGCTTTGAGAGACGCTTCGCGGCAAGCCGCGACGCATTTAGGATTTCCCGTTTATTTTCCCTCCCCTCATCTCTCGACGGATAATGCAGCAATGATTGCGGCGGCAGGAACTGTGAAACTACAGGCTGGCGAACGAGCGGGCTTCGATCTAAATGCCGACGTCACGCTGCGCCTGCAAAACGTCGATAACGACGATGAGGCTCTCAGGAGGGCGAACGTACGCTACCGGCTTTGATATTTTGGAGTGCGGCGCACTTCACATTTTCCGAGGTCTGCAACGGAAAAGGCGGGCGATGCCCGCCGTTTGATTCGTAACTATTAAAGGCGGGCGGCCCCTGCCTCCAAGCGTTTTTCGGTTTCTGCCTACTGCCTACTGTTCTTGCCTACTGCCTACTGCTTACTGCTTTCTGGTCTCGGCACGCGAGACCGGGGGTTCGCCTTATCAACCTTCTATGACGCTCGCCGCGCTTACCGCCTTTTTTTCATAGGCGTCGATTGTCGCGATGTTTTTCTTCTCAACGTCGGTTAGCGAACTGTCGGTGAAGGTAGTGTCGGGCCTGTACCATGCGAAACTCGCGAAGTACTTCTGAAGCCAGGGTTCTTTAAAGATATTGCCGCGTCGAGCGTAGATTTCCTGGCGCATCTGCCTCGCGTCTTCCACAAAAAGCCCTTCCAGTAAACTACGGTCAATAGTTTTGCTACTCAACTGTTCATGAATCTGGTTTTCATATGCAACGATGGTCTCAACGTTCTGCTTATCAGCTCCGGACAACTGCTCGTCTTTGAAGTTCTCATCGGGCGTGTACCAGGGTTGACTGAAGAAATACTGCGCGAGCCACGGGGCCTGGAATTGGCGGCCGTGGCGCGCATACACCTCATTGCGTAGCAAACGCAGTTCGTAAAGACTAAGGCCGTGCAGCATCTGTTCTGAAATCAGTTTATTTTCAAACAGCTCCATGTCGCCCGGAGCCAAAGCAATCTTGCGCGACTTCTTTTGGGCCACGGAAATTATCTGGAGATTCTTTTGCTCAACTGGAGAAAGCCGTTTTGGGTCGTAGCGAGCCGCCGGCTTATACCAGTAACGGTCATCAAAATACTGCTGAAGCCAGACGTCGCTTTCGAAGCGTTTGCCATGGATTGCTTCAATCTCGGAACTAAGCACAAGCCATTCAGCGCCGCTATGCCTGCCGAGCTTTTTTACTGTTAGCGGGCGCGTGCGCCAAAAGCGCATATCTCCCGGTTGGACGGTCTGATGCCCGGCAGCTTCAGCGTCGCGAATAAGATCGAGATTTCGGCGCTCGGTGACGTTGAGTATTGAATTCTGAAAGTTGATGTTCGCTTTATACCAGGCTTGCGATTCAAGGTAGGCACGAATCTCAGCATCCTTGAAGATCCGACCATGACGGCCGAAGACGACGCCTCGTAAGAGCTTTAAATTTTCCAGAGGCAGACTCGCGAGGTCATCCGCTTTGAGCGCAGATTTCGAAAAATCAAAGTTCTGCCAACGCTGCATGCTGTCCTGCGCGTGGGCGCACGGTAAACCTGAAACTAGAAAAACCGCCAGGAGAAAGAAGATCCAACGAATATGGGGGAAATACTTCATAGGTGACTCCAGTTATCAGTAGAGAGAATTTAAGGGACAGGCCCTGTGGCGCCCCCTGTTCAAAGCGGGGACAAGCCCCCGTTGCTACCACAAGATTGTTACGGCTCTGCCGCCTGATGTGAGGAAAGGCTCTGCCTTCCCGGACTGCCCTCTTTTTGATTCCAGGAGGCTGCGCCTCCGAGCCGCCGTTCGAGGCGTAGCCTCTCACTTTTCCAAACCTCGCGGAAAGGCACAGCCTTTCCGCACATTAGACGGCAGAGCCGAAGAGATGTTTTGTGAAGAACTCTCTAAACTTTGATTCTCGTTTGAAATGCGGTATTTGGGCAGGGACAAGTCACGCCCCTATAACAACCCATTAGAATTGCGCGTGGATCCTCAACCGAAAATATCGCGAACTTTATCTACCAGACCTTTATCTTCAAGGTCCTTATTCTCGACTACGGCGAGTTGCTCGAGAAGCTTTCGCTGTTCCCGCGTCAAAGAAGTTGGCGTGATGACACTAACTGATACAAACAGATCTCCACGCCCGCGACCCCCCAGCACGGGCATGCCTTTGCCCTTTATGCGAAAGACAGTACCCGTCTGGGTCCCGGTCGGAACTTTGATTTTATCTTCTCCGTCAATAGTTCCTACGAAAACGTCTGCCCCTAGCGCGGCCTGCGCAAAAGTTATCGGTAGCGATACGTAGAGATTGCTTCCCTGCCGCTCAAAACGCTCGTGCTCGGCAAGATGAATTACAACGTAGAGGTCTCCTGAGGGACCGCCCTGAGTGCCACCCTCTCCTTCGCTTTGTACGCGTAGTCGAGAGCCAGTCTCCACTCCCGCCGGAATCTTAACCTCCATCTGCTTTTCGCGTTCGAGACGCCCTGCGCCGCGGCATTCCGAACAGGGATTCTTAATAACGCGTCCGGTACCCCGACAAGGCTGGCAAGTTCGGGCTACTGAAAAGAATCCTTGCTGATAACGGACCTGGCCTGTGCCTCCGCAAGTGTTGCAAGCTTCAGGCTCTGTGCCGGGAGCGGCGCCATTTCCTTTGCAGGTTTCACAGGTTTCAAGTCGCGGGATTCGCAACTGTGCCGTCATCCCGCTGTAGGCTTCTTCCAATGTAATCTCGAGGTCGTAACGCAGATCGGCGCCACGCTGTGCTGCGGAGCGGCGCCCTCCCGCTCGGCCACCGCCAAAGACATCGCTAAAACCAAACAGATCGCCGAGGATGTCTTCTATGCCGCCAAAACCTGGCGCGCCCCAGCTCTGACCAGCACCGCTCGAAACACCTGCATGACCAAAGCGATCGTAACGCTGGCGCTGACTGGCATCCGCAAGCACGCTGTAAGCCTCAGCAGCTTCTTTGAACTTTGCTTCTGCGCTCTCGTCGTTTGGATTTTTGTCCGGATGATACTGGACGGCCAGACGGCGATAGGCACTTTTGATTTCCTGTTCGGTTGCAGTGCGGTTAATACCCAGCACTTCGTAATAATCTCGTTTACTCATCCAGACTTCCCAAAAACCTCTCGTTATTTTTATGGAGTTAACAACCTTAGAACTTTGTAAATTGATTGGCGGGATCGTCCGCGCCGATGGTCGTGGATTCCTTGGCAGGATTCATCATTACGGAAGTGAGTTGGGCCGCAACTCGTTCAAGTGCGGTAAGCGCTTTTTCAATTGCTTCCCGCCCTTCCGCTCTGGTGGCCGCTTCGGCTTCCCCAAATATACGGTCGGCTATCTCTTGATCGTTTGAAGAAAGCATACCGCCATACTTCGTGAACGCTTTTTGAGTATTTCGTAGCAGCGATTCCAACTTAGTGCGCAAGACGACAATCTCCTTCGCATCGCGGTCGGCATCGGCAAAACCTTCCGCCTCTTTGATGAGCTGTTGAATCTCGTCTGGTGAGAGGCCGGAACTCGGAGTGATGCGCATTTGCTGTTCGCGCCCGGTTGTCTTGTCCTGAGCCGACACCGAGACAATGCCATTTGCATCAACCTCGAACGAAACATCAATTTGAGGAACGCCGCGCGGGCTCGGTGGAATACCCACCAGCTCAAATTTTCCGAGCGAACGATTGCCTTCAGCAACTTCGCGCTCACCCTGCAAAATATGAATCTCCACAGATGTCTGATTGTCCACAACTGTCGTGAATGTCAGACTGTTGCGCAATGGAATAGTGGAATTCCGGTCGATAATCTTCGTAAACAGCCCACCTCGCGTTTCCAAACCGAGACTTAACGGTAAAACGTCGAGGAGAACGATGTCTTTAACCTCGCCGGTTAGGACGCCGCCCTGAATCGCCGCTCCCATCGCTACTACCTCGTCGGGATTGATTTCAGCTGACGCCTTCTTACCGAAGATTTTTTCCACCGTGCGTTCGACAATCGGGGACCGGGTTTGACCGCCCACCAGGATTACTTTGCCTATGTCGCCCGGTTGCAGCTTTGCATCCTCAAGCGCCTTGCGGCAAGGTTCCATAGTTTGCTCGATCAGATCTCCGATAAGGCCCTCAAATTCGTCGCGGGTTAACACTTTATTGAAGTGCTTCGGTCCGGTGGCGTCGGCGGCGATGAAAGGAAGATTGATATTCGTTTCCGTAGATGAGGACAGCTCACACTTTGCTCGTTCGGCTACTTCCTTCAATCTTTGCAACGCCAGCCGATCCTGACGAAGGTCAATTCCCGTGTCGCTCAGGAATTGGTCGGCCATCCAGTTCATAATTCGCTCATCTAGATCCTCACCGCCTAGAAACGTATTTCCGGACGTGGAGAGCACTTCAAAAACGCCGTCGCTCATCTCGAGAATCGAAATGTCGAAAGTGCCCCCCCCAAGGTCATAGACGGCAATCCGCTCGACCTCGGCC
>JALYXE010000167.1 GCA_030947265.1 Acidobacteriota bacterium | reverse complement strand
CTGCAACATCACTCAACACAGAAACTAACTACTAAACTTCAACCTGCTCTCAGGTTGTGGTGATTCATGTTTGCGGCTTTGGATCTGGAGCGGGGGCCCGCTGCGCTTTGCCCCCTTCCCAACCTGTAAATTCTCTTAGCTTGTGTGGCTACATCAATATTGATTGGCTTTGGATCGCGGCTTACTCCGACAGTGCCTGCTGTCTCCAATCTGATGTGTCATCGATGCGACGGACATAGATTGAGGAGCCTTCGATACTTTCGACGCGTACGCGCTCGCCTGCTTCGAGCGGCGACTCGCCCGCAGCCGGATAGGCCGTCCACGTTGAACCAAAAACTTTAACCGCGCCTTCTTGCATTGCACCTCGACTGGAGGAAACCACTGTTCCGATTTTTCCTGGCAGAGAGTCAACGCCGGTACGAAGCGAGCCGCCGGTCTTTTCCCGCGAGAAGTAGTTGACAAAGATTGTGCGCGAAGCGGCGGTAAGTCCAACCGAAACCAGGGCAAAGATGACAAATTGTAAGGCCAAACTGTTGATGCCGACGATTGCTGCAAAGCCCGCAGCCAGAGCGCCGATGCCAAACCATAAGAGTACAAATCCGCTGGTGAAAACCTCGGCCACGATCAAGACTGCGCCGAGCACACACCAAAGAATCCAGAAGATATTGTCCATCCTTTAGCTAGCCCTTCAGCAGGTTCTTCAAGACAAACCAGATGTTTGCAGGTCTTTCCGCCAGCCGTCTCATGAAATAAGGATACCAGTGTTTTCCGTAAGGAACATAAACCCTCATGTTGTAGCCATCCTTCGCGAGCTGGCGTTGCAGATCGCGGCGCACTCCATAGAGCATTTGAAACTCGAAAGCTTCTTTGCCGATACCGTGGCGCTGGGAGAAATCGATGGTGGCTTCAATCATCTTTGGATCGTGAGTGGCTATTCCGTGATACACCCCGCTTGAAAGCAACAACTGCATCACGCGAATGTAGTTATCGTCAGTATCTTTCTTGTCCGGAAATGCGACTTCGGGGGGTTCATTGTAGGCTCCCTTGCAAATGCGAATGCGCGCCGGCAGCTGCAACAGTTGCTGCGCGTCGTTGTAGGTCCGCCGCAGATATGATTGCAATACGATGCCCACGTCATTCAAATCAAACTCAGCGCGTAGGCGCTTGAAGATGTCGATGGTTTGCTGGGTGACGTTGGACGCTTCCATGTCCACGCGGACGAAGTTTCCGCGCCGCGCCGCATCCGCGACTACCGCGCGAGCATTTTTATAAGCGAGCTCTGTATCGAGTTCGAGACCAAACTGCGTAAGCTTGATCGAGACATTGGAGTTGATTCCGGTGTCGTCAATCCTTGTAAGAATGCGAAGATACTCTTTTACTTCGGCTTCGGCCTCGGAAGGATTGGTAACCGATTCGTTAAGATGATCGAAAGAAGCGGTGCAGCCTTCGGTATTCAACTCTCGAATAGCGGCAACTGCTTCGTCAAGTGTTTCGCCGGCGACGAAGCGTGTAGTTAATTTCTTGAAAGGTCGAAAGCGGGAGGCAAAATCTTTTAGCCCCTCCTGGCGAGAGAGATAGATTAGGGCACTTCTAGTAACCATGTTCGTAACTTACCTGGTCTTTTCGGGAATGCCTCGTGCTCAAAGGCCGTACTGGTTCACTTTCAAAGACATGCCTCTCAAAGGCGGTCGCGTCATTAACGCTTGAATGCTGTGGTATCCTTAGCGCTTCTGACGTCCGAAAAGCTTAGGTCTGTCGAACAAAGACCGCTGAACTGAACGATCAAATGCGCCTGAAGCTGGTATTTCTCTCCTCGTTGATCGCCGCCCTGGTAGGTGCGGGCTCGGCTATAGCAATCATCATTTCCGTCTTCTCTTCCCTCAAGCCGATCTCAAGTCCCGGAATGCTCGTACTTTCGACTTTTGTTCTTCCAGTGTTAACTGTGCTGCTTGCCACCATATTCGTTTATCGCCACACGGCGCGCCGCCGAAAGTTGCAGGCCGCGCTGACCACCCTCGTCGCGCTGCTCTTTTTTTTTTATGTTTTTGTGATGTCCTATATCTACACTTCGCGAAGGCGACCTCTTTCGCCCCAGCCGGGTTTACAACGCAGCACTACTT
>JALYXE010000152.1 GCA_030947265.1 Acidobacteriota bacterium | reverse complement strand
CAATCTGGTAGCTATAGGGACCGTTGCGAAAGTTCAGTCGGGGATGGGTATTCAAAACCTCGCAGCTTTCGACAGGCGCCAGCGCACGGCTCATCGAATTGGCCAGGCGCTTTGCTGCTTGCGGAGTGTGGCATTTTGCACAGGCGCTGCTTCCAGCATACCGAACACCCGCGAGTTCATGAGTCGGCCGCCATCTTGAGAAAGCATCACGCGGACTCTGGGCGCGTGACGATAGTGATAGCCAAAGACTCACGGTGAAGCAGACGAGGCTGGTCAGCACCAGAGTTTTCTTAATTCGTTCCACCATGTTACCTCGCCGTCCTAAAGCTGCCTTTAGCAACACCTTCGCCTTCAACTACCTTTAGGTACGTGTTAATTGACAGATTCGTGAGCTTATCCACCTGGCCGCTGGGCCAGCGAATTTCAAGGCTATCGAGTTTCGTGGCGCGGCCGAGGCCAAGCACCTCACGTGGATCGTGTGAAGCAAGATAGCTGCCGCCCGCAGTCTTCAACCGGCTCCGTTTCACGCCTCTGGCATGCCAGGTGATTACGGCCCCCACAGCCGCGGGATTGCTCTTCGTCGCAACCAGTTGCAGACCGAGCCAGTTGTTCTTGTTGCCGCCTTCGTTACGAAGCAGCACGGGAGCCTCGCCATTGTTTGAGATGAGCACATCGAGATCGCCGTCGTTATCAAAATCGCCTGTGGCCATGCCGCGCCCGGAAAACTCTTTGCTGAAAACCGCGCCTGATTGCGCGCTGACGTTCTTGAACGTGTGTCCGGTATTTTCAAACATCAACAAAGGCTCTTTGTACTTCACGCGCGTAGCACGCATTTCGATGAAGTCGTCAGGATGGCCATTGACCAGGAACAGATCAGGGTCGCCATCGTTGTCATAATCAAAGAACCTCAGTCCCCAGCCACTTAACAGCTGCGTTGCTGTTCCAATTTCTCCGGGCTCGTCAGTAAAGATCAGCTCCTTCTGGTTGTGATAAAGGCTGAAAAACTCTCGATCGATGTTGGCCACAAAAAGATCCTGCCAGCCATCGCCATCATAGTCCGCCGCGTC
Source organism: Acidobacteriota bacterium (assembly GCA_030947265.1). Lineage (GTDB taxonomy): Bacteria > Acidobacteriota > Blastocatellia > Pyrinomonadales > Pyrinomonadaceae > PSRF01. The sequence goes on along the minus strand of JALYXE010000152.1, from coordinate 3,356 downwards.
CACTCCCATTCCCGAGCGCGGTTTGCCGGCATCACTGAAGGCCACGCCGGCCGCCAATCCCACCTCTTCAAATTTTCCGCCGCCCTTGTTGATGAAGAGAAAGTTCGACATTGTGTCGTTAGCCACAAACAGGTCCATCAAGCCGTCGTTGTTAACATCCGTGGCGACTGCCCCGAATGATTTGCCGGGCGAATCAGCAATGCCCGACTCCTTACTCACATCAGTGAACTTGCCGTTGCCATCGTTGTGGAAAAGGTGGCTGGGCCGAGGCTTAAAAAGGCGCGGCACACAGTAGTAACGCCGGCTCAACGTTTCATCGGTGCAAAGAATGTTCAGAGATTTCTCGTAAACAACGAAGCTGGAGACAAACAGGTCCAGCTTGCCGTCATTGTCATAGTCGAACCAGACGGCGCAAGTGGACCAGCCGGATGCGGCGACGCCGGCTTTATCGGTAACGTCGGTGAAGGTGCCATTGCCGTTGTTGTGATAAAGAATATTGCGACCATAACTGGTGATATAGAGATCAACCCAGCCATCGCCATCATAGTCGGCGGCGGCGACACCCATGCCGAAGGTGCCGCCGGCTACTCCGGCTTTGTCGGTTACGTCTGTGAACGCACCATCGTGGTTGTTATGGTAAAGGGCGTTCTTAAGCGGAGTGCCTGGAGTGTAGAAATCTGAAGGCCCACTATTCACCAGGTAGATATCCATCCAGCCATCGTTGTCATAATCGAAAAAGGCACAACCCGCCCCGACTGTCTCAGGCAGATAGCGATTGTTAGAGTGCGCGTTGTTATGAACCCAAGTGATGCCGCTCTTTTTTGCGGCCACTTCTTCGAAGGTAACGTTCGGCTTCGGCAGCTCCTGAGCAGCAGAGATCAAAGGTAGATTCAGAACTACCAACGAGAGCGTCAGTGCGAGTTTAAGATCGGCGCAGCAGGTACGCATTCCAACAAAGAGACACAAAGCACGTTGTCCGATAAACTTCAGTTTGTCGCCGCTTTCCGCAAACACATGGCTACGGACCACCACATCAAAGTAACGAATTCTCTGATCTGGCGTCGCTACACATAGTCACCGCGGAGCCGGCGGTGCCGGTGTAATAACAAAAGTGTCGCCTTCCCTTTTTTGCGCCTGGTCCAGGGCTTTCAGCCTTTCAACGATTTCCATCTCCGCCTGCGCCCGTTTCGGATCCTTGAGTCGGGCATACAAAACGGCCAACTGATAGTGCGCCTTTGAATCGTCCGGATTCAGCTTAGCTCCCAGTTCAAGTTCCTTCTGGGCGCGCGGATAGTCCTTCAGCTTTAGATAGCTGGCGCCGAGTGCGACGTGCGCATTCCCAAATGAAGGCGAAACCTGAATCGCTTTTTCCAACAGCGCTATGGCCCGCTCATCCTCGTTCTCTTCCTGGACGATCAGTCCCAAATAGTAGAAAGGTTCGGGCACGCTGGCATCGGCTTTGATTGTCTTCTCAAGATACCCCTTAGCCTCGTTGAACCTCTTTTGTTTGTATAAGACATAACCGAGATACATCTGCCCTTGAGCGTTGTCCGGCTGTAGTTCGAGCGCTCGACGAAAGAGCTGCTCGGCGGTAAACAGTTCGGGCTTCTTGAGCCATGCAGCGCCGAGCGCGATCAAGTAAGCGGGCTCTCCGGGTTTCAGTTTGGCGGCTTGTTCTAACGCGGACTGCGCCTCGTCAAAAACCTCAAACCCCAGCGCAGCCACGCCGACTTTGTAAAGAAGTTCGGGAGAGTTACCCGCTAGTTCCCTCGCCTGAGAAAGATACTCCAGTGCGGTTTTTGTGTCTCCTCGCTTTTGAGAGACCCTGGCGAGTCCCAGAATCGCGTCCGCATTTTCCTTCTGCGCCGCGACCGCGAGCCGATAGTTCTCCTCAGCTTTGTCGAGGTTGCCCTTTTTGAAATATGCATCGCCAAGCAGAGCCAGAAACACCGCGGATGTTGGCTGTGCCGACTGCACTGCCTCGATGACGCCGATTGACTCGTCGATCTGTCCCCGAGCAAGCAGCAATCGCGCAAGTTTGTAGTTAGCCTCGAGGTTGTTCGGCTCAAGATTAACCACCTGTTTCAACTCCGAAATTGTTTTCTCAGGCGCATTCTTGAGCAGATACAGAAAGGCGAGGTTCATGTGCACGGCCACAAACCCGGGATCAATTTTTGCCGCGCGAGTCAAGAGGGTTTCCGCCTCGTTCAGCCTTCCCTGTTGGGCGCGAACCGTGCCGAGCAGATTGAGCGCTGCTGCGTCGTTCGGCGCCATTTTCAAAATGCCGTTCAGTTTCTGCTCGGCTTCCGCAATTCGATTCTCGCGAATTAGCGTCGCCGCATTCTCAAGGCGCGCCTGGAGATTATTTATCTGAGCAGTAGCAAAGGGCGCGGTTAACAACAACAGCAGTAGAACCAGAATAGTCCTGCTTGGGAACGACATTCCTGTCTGTCGCGCCGCACATCTGCCGGCGGCGTTTTGCCAGAAATCCGGGCCCAGAACGAGACAGACAGGAACGTCTATCCTACCGTTGTGCCACCTTCTTAAAGTCCTTTTGCTCAACAACGCCCTGGCCCTCTTTGATAGTAACGATTTTGTTAACGCCTGCATTAACAACCTTGTCGACGGTGCCGCTCGGCCAGTGAACCTCAATCAGATCTATCTTCGTTCGCTTCTCTAGTCCGAATGGCAATCGCAAATCGCTCTGCGAAAGATAACTGCCACCACTGCGAACCTCATCGATCTGCGTGAGATCACCGGAGACGATCTTGACGCGCGCGCCGATGCCGTCGCGATTGCTCTTCACACCGATCGTTTTGATCAGCACCGAGTTGTTTGCATTGCCACTTTCATTCAGTAGCAATTGCGGGGCACCGTCCAGGTTATTGATGATTACATCAACATCGCCATCATTATCGATGTCGCCAAAAGCCGCTCCTCGACCCGTGCGCTTCTCGACAAACGGAGCGCCAAGTTGGTCACCTACTTCAGTGAACGTTCCGTCGCGGTTATTATGGTGCACGAAATTGCGTTGCCGGTAAGTCGGGAGTTGCGGGTAAACGTGACCATTGACCACCAACAAATCAACCCAACCGTCGTTATCATAATCAAAAAACTTGGTTCCCCACCCGACGTACGGAAGACTTGCGGCAGCCACTTTAGCGGCGTAAGAAACATCCGTGAAAGAACCATGGCCATCGTTGTGGTAGAGCGTGTTGTAGTCGTCATCGAAATTCGTTATGAACAGGTCGAGTCTTCCATCATGATCATAGTCGCCCAGGGTTACTCCCATGCTTCCCTGCTCGCTGCCGTTTTCGTTGACCGCGGTACCTGATGTAAACCCAATTTCCTTGAAG
>JALYXE010000126.1 GCA_030947265.1 Acidobacteriota bacterium | reverse complement strand
GCTTCAACCAGAAGCATGCGATTCTGCTGGGCAATCACAGGACTAAGACGTTTGATCTGCCCAAGGTAAACCTTCGCGTCGCCCTCCACGCTGACCCTGACATTTTGCCCAAATCGAACCGTTCCGGCATCGCGCTCGGGAACTTCCGCACGTAAACGGAGAGGATTCATGCGCACGATATTCACCACCGGCGCGCCAGCTGCCAAATACTCGCCGACGCTCGCGCGCTTCTCCTGGATTATTCCATCCAACGGAGCATAAACCGCGGTATCGGCTAACTGCTGTCGTGTAAGCGAAAGCTCGGAGCGGCGTTGGGCCAGCATGGCCTGCCGGTTTCTAATTTCTTCGATCGCGTCCTGGTAACGGCTTTGCGCAACTTTGTAAGACGCGTCGGCAGCATCGAAGTCAGCTTTTGCGACAACCCCCTGCTCTACGAGCCGTACGGCACGTTCACGGTTGAGCCGCGATTCATCCAGCAAAGCTTTCGCTTGTCTGACAGTGCCTGTCTGCTCCGGGTTGACCTTATCGTCCGTTCCGTCTGGTGAAAGACCGAGCCGGGCGCGTGCCTGGCTCAAAGCTGCCTCGGCCTGTTGCACGCGCAACTTGTAATCGTTGGGCTCTATCTGTGCAATTATCTGACCGCGTCGAACCACACTGCCAAAGTCAACCGAAATAGAACTGAGTCGTCCGGCCACTTTCACGCCTGCGGTGGACTGATCAAACGCCGCGAGAGTTCCATTTGCGGTAACAGTCTCACCAAAGGGGGTCTCTTCAACACGCGCGGTTTTAACCTGCCGGGTTGCGCTGCTGTCGCCGGGTTTGTTCTGGCGCACAGAGCCCTGGTAGTCGCTCTTGCACGCCACTGAGACTAATATCGGCACGCACAACGACAGTGCGATGAGAAACCAGATGGACTTCAACGGGCCAATGTTGCGAGACGCAGTTTCCAACATGTTTCAGATTTTTGGTAATACTAATCTTAACCCAAGCCGCGACGCCTGCGTTAGCGGGAGCTAATAGATCGCTATGAGCGTGAATGTCGAGTGGGTTTGTTCAGAGCGGGGGCAGAGCACCGGCCCGCCTTCCTGAACCAGAACTGATCTGAGGTGAGCGATGCTTACCGATTTGACTATCGCCGCATTTGCACAAAAAAGTCGACCGTCGCTTTGATTGATAAGTTCCCAAAACATGACAATTGGGAGCCTCCGGAAAACGGGAGCGGTAGCGACCACGTAAGACGAACGCTATGGTCGACGGACAAATCGAGACCAAGCTCAGACGGTTACGGAGTTAACCCCGTCGCTACCGCTTCCGGTTCTGTATTTGTTTGGCACAACTACTTAGCTTTGGCTAAGTCCCTGGAAGCAAAGCCCAGCTGCAACAAAGCGGCGGTTAAGTCAACCAAGCCAAGAGTCTTGCATGTGGGTCGATTAATACTTACTTCTCTTTCAACATACCCGCCAGCAGAAACACAAGCGGTGCGTTCCAGTTAATGGCGACTTCATTCGAGGCATAGCTTTCCTGCTCATCCAGGTACATCTTTGCTGGTGGTAGATTGGGCAACTTACTCATCGCGGCGTCTTGACGACTTCGGTTTGGACCACCGGAAAGCAATCCAGGCCAGGGTTCAGAGTTTTTGTCGGCCGCGCTTGGACGGTGATGGGGATGACGAAAGGGGTTCTCGCCAAGTTGGGTGATCCATGAAAGCGAAAACGTGTTACGGCCAAGCAAGTAGTGAAGATTCTCCGCGGCCGTTTCAATATAATGCGTGTCCGGCCCGATTGCATTTGCTACCAGAAGCTGCATGCCATAGTTAGCGGCAACACCATTCGATCCCCAACCGAAGTCTTTCGTGGTCATGCTAATGCGATATCCGTTGTGATTGGTGCGATTTACAATCTCATCAGCCGCTCTTTTTGTAGCTTGACGGATAGTGGTTATCGCGTTCGGGGTCTTGCCACCACCCAGAACGTAAGTCCACAAACCCAGCGGCGCAACGTGGGCCCAGGAGGGTGGTCCAACGGGCCGAAGCTCCTTCGCAAACTGTCCAAAGTGATCCAGGAAATAGTGTTCGTACAATTCTTTTGCGGTCGTTCGCCATAGTTCTGCAGACGCCCACAAGAGCTCGTCGCCGCAGTCGTTGTCACCGTAGCCTCCTGTTATCACGCCCTCCGTATTGCGAAAAGTGACGTCCGGATGCTGCTGAAGCCAAGCCCACGCCTTCTCCGCCGCCGCCAGACATTTCCCGGCGTAGACAGCGTCAAATGGCCGGTACGTGCGACCGGCAATTGCCATTACTGCAGCGAAGTCCGCGGTAGCGCAGGAGCTCTTGTAAGGTTCTTTGTTCGTACCAATTACGTAACTGATTGAACTATCCTCTTCCGGCATGACGAACGGAGCAAAATTTTCGCTTGTCTGTTTGTGCCACACGCCCCCGTCCGCATCCTGCATAGTGAGCATCCAGTCGAGATTCCAACGAACCTCGTTCAATAGATCGGGCGTGCCGTTGCCTGTTTCGGGGATGTTCAGATTGATGTTTTTGATGCGCGCCCCGAAAATTTCCCAGGCCCATAGGAGAGTGCCAGTCGAAATGCCTGAGTTCACGACGTAGCGTCCGTAATCGCCGGCGTCATGCCAACCCCGCGCTGAGTCGTGTGGACCAATCTTTCCGGATGACTGGTGATAGGCGCCCACCAGGTGACAGGCGGCGTGCTTGTATCCGGGAAAGTCCGGACCAAGGTCAACGGCGGTGCCACACCGTTGTCCATAGAATGCGCGCACGCTCAAATAGAAGGCCCGCGCATAAATGTTCGGAGCAATTGTGAAATTCCAACTCCGGCCAACGCCGGGAACCTGAAGATAATAAGTTCCGGCATTCTCCAGCGATGTGAAATCGGCGGTCTGCACGCGATCGCCTGTATCCGAATCGTTGACCGGCGCCCCCAGCTTGCCATGAAAGGCGAGCGCATCATCTTGCTTGCGGCGCACTGTGAATTCAGCGGCGGGGACCGCCGATACCACAAAAGCAATCTTCCGCGCATCGGAAAGGTAGCCGACCTGGTCCACTTTGATCTGATTCGTGGGACTGGCAGCGAGGGTTAAGAAAGAGGTGAGTAACAACAGGAGCGGAGATCTCATCGTGGCTCTCCAGCGATCCAGACTAAAGATGGATGGTCCGAGTATCCTTTAGCCTGCGACACTTGTCTACCGATAAACCACCCTGCTTTGATGTGACTAAAGTCGTCGCTGGCCGACGAAATTCTTTACCAGAAAATTCTCGAGGAAGACTTTCTTCTATTACCTTCAACCGCCAAAACTCTTGCGGAAAAGGTAGGACATCTTGATGAAGAAAGTTCGCCCGTTACGACGGAAGCCCGGTTCCAACTGCCCAGTGAAAGGGCTGAAACCATTTCGGTTCAGGTCATCGTTGTAACCAATGTACAACGCCGAGCCGGGATTAGGCGTCCAGCCGAGCAGAAACTGCCCGCGAATGTTTGAGGTAAGTGTTTCATAATCGACGCGCGCACGCGCAAACACAAAGCGAGTAAACTGATAAGTGGAGCGCAAGGCATAAATGTTGTCGTCGAACGCCACGCGACCGGTGTCGTTGCG
>JALYXE010000120.1 GCA_030947265.1 Acidobacteriota bacterium | reverse complement strand
CAGTATAGCCGTCACCGAGAATCAGGAAATCGACTTTAGTAGCGGGGTCACCCATTTTTTGAATAGGGATCAAGCGCGCCGGCGCGGTCATGTTCGCTCGGTCAATAAAAATGTCTGCGGGATCCACCACCGTGAACCAGACGTCGCGCCAGCCATTTTTCACGTCGCGCTTTCTCAAAACGATTTCTACGGGAGCGGTCGGCGCGGGGAAGCGCAGCGACTCGCTGAAGGTGCGCATCATCGTTTTGGCTTCGTCGGTAGTTTCCCACTCGCCGTAAATTGACGCGAAGCCACGTGAGTAAAGTACGCGCTTGGTTTTCTGGTCACGCACTTCGAAGAAATATTTGCCCAGGTTGGTATCGTCAATAGTCTTGCTCATGTCGCCGGGCCAGGTAAGAGGCTCGATAACAACACGATCCGTGCTGAAGAGTTCTTGAGTGGAATTGCCGGTGTGGTAATAGTCCACGCGCATTGTGGCCGGCGCGGCAAGGGTTTGAGTGGCGGCAGCGCTGAGGAAAACAAGAGTTATCAGCGTCAATCGGAGAATGCTGTTCGTGGCCATATTGTTTACTGGTCTTGCGCTTTGATAACAGCTTCAAGACGATATCGCTGATCATCCGAAAGGTTTACGAAGCGGACCCCAAAACCGGCGCGCGGTAGTTCATACATCACCTCGCCCTGCAGTTCTATCCACTCGCCTGCGGGCAGACATAACCTGAAGCTGATTGTCTCCCCGATCGCCATTTGTCCGATGGTATCAATGAAGCATCCTCCCAAACTGACGTCACTCGTGCGCGCCTCGTACTTACCTGCGGCGCCTTCCCAGAGTACCTCGACCAAAAGAGGGACACGCGTATCTTTTCTTTGATTGTCGGCCAAGCGCGACCTCCTCGCCATTACTTTGTGTATAACCTGTCCTAGTGCTTTGCTATTGAGGTCGTCTGCCAGGCAACCAGTTGCCAACGCCCGGCCACCTTTGAATAAGCTCTTAAGAACCGTTCCTGGTCGACGGTGACCGGATTCTGAGACGGGCGCTGCGAGGACGAGGTTTGATATTTCATAAACTGGTAACGTATGGTTGTGCGTCCAACTACCAGCGCGTTGTCTCCGTGCAAACGGATCGTGAGATCGTCGACAGTCTTGTCCGGGCCGAGGGTTACGCCGCGTGATGTCGCGCCCATGGCGCGCGCGACTGCGATCACATCTGACTTCTTTTTAACGCCGCCTTGCGCATTTATCTCGATGTAGTCGTCCGCAAGTATGCGCTCAAGTTCCACGCTGTCGCCTTTCAATAAAGCGGCTTCGAGCTCGCGTTCCAGCTTTTTGATTGCCAACTCGCTCTTATTTCCCTGATTCTGAGCATAACAGGGAGACAAAGTTAGAAATAAGCCCAGTACCGCGACTATGGTTTTGCTCATCGTTAAGTCACTCGCATTAGCTAGGATTCACCAGTAGCATACTTGGTAGTGCCCTAATTTGTAACGCAAACTGTTAGTTTGCGAAGGATGAATGGCATTCAACGCGCTCGCAAACTAACAGTTTGCGTTACAAAAACCAAATTAGGGCACTACCGCATACTTGGCTGCATCTGCGTACGTAAAGCCGGCGTGCTATACTGTCCTGCTTGTTTAGCCCCGCGATTGCTGCACAAAAGTACAGCACGACCAATGTCCCCGGAGAGTGAGTAATAATCAAAAGTGAGTAGTGTTTTAGAGATCATTCCGCTCGGCGGTATCGGCGAGTTTGGAATGAATTGCATGGCTGTGCGCTACGAGGATGAGATGCTCATCCTTGATGCAGGCATGGGCTTTCCCGAAGAGACCGCATACGGCGTTGACGTTTGCATCCCAAATTTTGATTTTCTCGAAGAGTATCGCGATAACATCATCGCTATCGTTCTCACTCACGGCCACGAGGACCATCTCGGCGCGCTGCCCTATATCCTGAAGAAATTCAACGTTCCTGTTTACTGTTCACACTTCACCGCCGGACTGGCTGAAAGCAAGCTGGAAGAACATGACTTGCTCGGTGACACTTTGCTGCATCGCGTCGCGCCGCGAGACATTGTTGAGCTTGGTGTCTTCGGCGTTGAATTTATTCGCGTTTCACACTCGCTGGTCGATTGCTTCTCGCTGGCAATCAAAACACCGGTGGGC
>JALYXE010000074.1 GCA_030947265.1 Acidobacteriota bacterium | reverse complement strand
GAGCAATGCAGGGCGAATCTCTTTCACCGTTTGCTCCTGCGTCGCGACCAGGTTTATGCCGATACCAGTGTTGCTGTCCGGGTACTGCTGCTCGAGACGGCTCTCGATGATGGTCATATCTGCTCGCGCCTGATCGATCGTTATGCCGGGCTTAAGCCGGCCCATGGCGAAGAATGAATAGTTGCCACGGCCTAACTCTTTGCTGGTGGCCGCCAGCGGAACATATAGATCGATGGGATCACTGAGGACTTTTCCGAGATAACCGAAGCCGACGGGAAACTGAAACGTGGACGGCATGACACCCACGACAGTGTAGTTTTGATTATCGAGCGTCAGCGACCGACCTATGATTGCCGGATCGGAACCGAAGCGACTCTGCCAGAGAGCATGGCCCAGGATCACAACGCGACTGGCTCCCTCCTTATCCTCTTCAGGCAGAAACGACCGCCCGAGTAACGGCACGGCGCCGACAAGCGAAAAGAGATTTGCGGAAGCTCTGACTGTACCGAGTCGTGCCGGCTCGCCCGCGCCACTGAGGTTCAGATTGGTAAATGTATATGCTGAAATTTGCTTGAAGGCATGGTTTTGATCTACCCAGTCGCGCAAGTTGGCAAAGGATACCGGCATCTGATACATGCCGCGCTGCGGGCTTTCTTCCCAGATAGTCACGAGGCGATCGGGCTCATGGTAGGGGAGCGCACGAAGGAGCACGGCATTGATCACGCTGAACATTGCGGTGTTTGCGCCGATACCTAAGGCGAGAGTGATTACTGCGATGGCTGTGAATCCGGGATGCTGCAACAGGCTTCTGATTCCATAGCGAAGTTCGTTAAATAGTGTCTCCATTACTCGCCCTTTTCTGCCCAAAACTCAGCCGCGTGCGATTCGCAATCGCAGATTTGCTTTTTCAATCCGCATTACGCGATCGCCTCACTCGTATCGCAGCGCAACCAATGGATCAACTTTCGTTGCTCGCCGCGCCGGGATGTAGCTGGCGACCAGCGCCACGGCCACCAATAAGATCGACACACCCGCGAAGACTACTGGTTCTATTGCGCTCACACCGTAAAGCAAGCTGGTGAGCATGCGCGTAAGAGCAACAGCGCCGGCTAGTCCCATAACTACGCCGATGAGTGCCAACCAAAAGCCCTGGCCCACAATCAAGCGCAGCACATCGCGGCTTTGCGCGCCCAGTGACACGCGGATGCCAATCTCGCGCGTGCGTTGCGTCACCGAATAGTTGACGACTCCGAAGACACCTAAGGCCGCGAGCAACAGCCCCAGCAAGCCGAGTGTGCCCGCAACAGTTGCGGCCAACCTGAGCGGCAGCAGCGAGAATCCGATTTGTTCAGTCATCGGCATCACGTTCAGCAGCGGCAAATCCTTATCGAGCGCGGCTACCTCGCGGCGCACGTCGGCAAGAACACTTCCGGCGTCGCCTGGCGCCGCGCGAATGTGCAGAGTCATCTCGCCCGAATAGGATTGTTGGAAAGGCCGATAGAGATATGGGCGTGGGTCTTCGCCGAGCGTCTCGTACTTGGCATCCTTTACAATACCGACAATAGTGACGCGCTCATCATCACCGCCGAACGTAAAACTCTGACCAAGCGCAACCGAAGCATTAGCCCCGGGGTAGAAGCGACGCGCCATCGTCTGGTTGATGACGGCCACGGCGGGCGCGCCCTGCTTGTCGTTCTCGTTAAAAGTGCGCCCGAGCAGAATCGGCATCTCCACTGTCTTGAAGTAGCTCGGCTCAACGACATTAAGGCCGACCATGTTTGCCCGTTGACCGGCTGGCAGCTGCTGCCCGCTCACGTTAACTTCGGTCATCATGTTGTTTCCGTTGAGCGGCACCATCCTGGCGAGACTGGCCGCACGCACGCCCGGCAAAGTGGCAACACGCTCCATGAGTTGGCGGGCGAATTCGCGGCCCTTCGTTTCATCGTAGCCCTGCGTCCTAAGGTCGAAGGTCAAGGTCTCGACACTTTCGGGTTGGAAGCCCATGTCGATCCTGCTCGCGTTCTGCAGGCTCCGCAGAAAGAGACCGCTTGTTACAAGCAGCAAGAGCGAGATCGCAATCTGAGCAATGACGAATGCGTTGCGAGTGCGCGAACGATGCGAGACCCCGGCGGTTTCGTTCTTAAGCGCCGTCAGCACATCAAGCTTGGAGGCTTGCAGCGCCGGCGCGAGTCCGAAGAACACGCCGGTTACCAGCGAAATCAGGAGCGTGAAAAACAGCACGCGTACATCCACGCTCAGATCGAGCGCGATGGGAACGTCGGCGGGCGGCTTGAAGG
>JALYXE010000565.1 GCA_030947265.1 Acidobacteriota bacterium | reverse complement strand
CTTCCGCTCAATCGGTAACCGATGCAGTTTCTCAGCCTTCCTTGCCCGCGCCTTACCGCCTGGGTGAACGTCTGACTTTCAATGTGTCTTTTTCAAACTTCATCAGTGCCGCTCACGTTGAGTTGCTCGTAGCTGCACGTGGCACTTTTTTCGGTCGTGACGGCATTCAGCTAAAGGGACACATAGAAACTACCGGGGTGGTCAACGCTGCGCTCTATGCCATAAATAACGACTACGTCACTTACATTGACGCAGCGAACGGTTTGCCGTTTCGCGGGCAACAAGTCATCCGCGCGGCTTCTCGTTCTTCAGACACATCGGCCGATTTCAACCAGCCTGCGGGAACAGCCGCCCTTGCGCAAAAGACGACGGAGTTTCCCGGCACCTACGATTTCTTGTCGGCAGTCTATCGCCTCCGGGCACTGCGGCTGAGCGAAGGTGAGACCTACTATCTGACGGTGCGCGGGGAAAACGAGAACTACCAGGTTGAAGTCAAAGTTACAGGGCGGCAAGTGATCAAGACGAATGTTGGATCATTTAATACGATTGTTTCCCAGGTTCATGTAAGAAACAACTCGCAGGCGAGTGGTTATGGCACGAAGGTTTACTTCACTGATGACGAGAGGCATGTACCGGTTCTGATTACCGCCAGGGTTTCGGCTGGTGAGATACGTGCCGAACTTGCGGGCTCGGAATTTATTGGGCCGCCGGCCGTCAGACCAACGCCGGGAGCAACACCCGTTCCGGCGATGCCGCCAAATCGATCACCGGTAGCCATCCCGGCGCAACCGGGAGGCAGCGATGGCACGCCGTTGGAAGATCTGCCCTTTAAGGTAGGCGAACAATTGAACTACCAGGTGTTTCTGCCAAGTATTGGAACACCCGTCGCAATGGCTTCATTTCAGGTGCGCGCGCACTCGAAATATTTCGAGCATGATGGTTTGTTATTTACACTTAGCGCCCAAACAACCAACGCACTGCAAACACTTTTCGTTGCAAACGACAGTATGAGTTCCTATGCTGACCCAAAGACCCTTCTTCCCTTCCACACAGAATTCAGTTTCACCGAGGGTCGCCGGCACTCCAGCAGTAAGCTCGTGATAAATCAGGATTACGGCACGGCTACCCCAGACCGAGGCACTCGCATCGAAATTCCCGTTGGCACGCACGATTATCTTTCATTTTTCTACGCCCTGCGCACGTTTAATATCCGACCTCCCAGGCGCAACGCGATATCAATCCTTGTAAACAATAAACCCAAAACACTTTTCATCAGCGCGTTGAAGCGAGAGACCGTGCAACTGGGTTCACAGTCGATTCCCGCGATCCAGGTCTCGCTTACCACCGATGATGCGCAGAGCGACAAGTTTCAATTGAGAGCCTGGATTAGCGACGATAAGCGACGTCTGCCTCTCCGACTCACTGCCGTGACACAGCTGGGTGCGGTGCGGGCGGATCTGGCAATCATTCCACTGACCAACCAATAGCCTTCGTTTGTCCGATCTTCTGGGCCTTTTCCGCGTCAAAAAAGGGCGAGTTGAAATTGAAAACTGTTTTCAATTAGGCTATACTTCGGTGGAGTCGAGGTGTCTCCGCTTGTTCTCCTGCGCCTTGCCGTGGTTCAGGTCTGGATAAAAGCATCAATGCTCAATTCCTTTATCATTATATTTCGCGAAGGATTCGAATCCTTTCTGCTGGTCGCAGTGATCCTCTCTTACCTACGCAAGGCTGGCCAAAAATGGCTTACATCGGCTGTTTACATCGCGATAGTTTTGGCTTTGTCCGCAAGCGCTGCCCTTGGCTATGTACTCCGAAAGGGACTTGATGAGTCAGTTGCGCAAAGAGTCTTCGGATCCACTCTTGGCCCTCATGTCAGTCAGTTTTTCGCAAATGAATCGCTGCGCGAGGGAATTCTAGGGATAGTCGCGATAGTGATGGTCGGAAGTTTAGTGATTTACATGTGGCGCACGGGGCCAAAAGTCCAGGAAAGGATGCGGAACCGTCTTAGCGCCGTATCATCGCGAACTTCGCGTATCGCGGCCGTCGCGGGAGTTTTCCTTTTCACGTTTCTAATGATTACTCGGGAAGGAATGGAAACGGCGCTGATGCTTTTGCAGGTGCACGATTCGCAAATGATTAGCGGGGCGTTGTTGGGACTCTGCGCGGCAGGAGGGTTTGCCTGGGCATGGGCACGCTTCGGGCATCTAATCAACGTCAAGAGATTCTTTCAGGTCACCGGAATCTTTCTACTGCTCTTCATGATTCAGGTAGGCATCTATTCTTTCCATGAGTTTTCAGAAGCCGGACTGCTTCCAAACAGCGATGCGCTGCACGCGGCCACTGAGAAGTTCTCTCCCGATGGTCTTTACGGCAAATGGTTTTCGGTGGTGATGATTTCAATTTGTGGGCTCTGGCTGTTGGGTGGCTGGCTGAAGGATCGTTGGAAACCGCATAGCCAGAGCACCGCGAACCTGGGTGAGGTATAGACCGAAGCGATCGTTTAGCGATTCAAACGAAAGGGCGAGCCACCATGGCCCGCCCTTTTCGTTTGCCTCGCAACTTACCAATTTTAGAAGTTTGCGATGTCTCCACGGAACAGATCACTACCGGTCTTGTCTGAAACGTCAGCCCAGTGATGGTAAGAAAGACCTTGATCCACCGGCAGCATACTCAAAACCAAATTTGCAGACACCCGAAGGGCCACATCCGCGCACGCCGCCCGGGAATGTCGCCGCCAGGAACCCTGTAGTAGCCGTACAGGTTCCGGCTGGGGCGGTGGCACAGCCTGTTGGAGTGAACACGCCCCCGGTAACTGTCAATTCAAGATAGCCAGTGAAGGTGCCGTTCATCCCGGCGAGTAATGTTGACCCATGTTTTGAATCGGTTTCACAAGCGCCCGGACTTGGACCA